>CAZHQP010000189.1:0-5730 GCA_964534735.1 uncultured Roseivirgaceae bacterium | reverse complement strand
CGAAAGAAGGTTTTATTTATCTTGGATGAATTTCAAACTGTAAAACCCCCGGAATATTCAGCCAGACAGTCATCTGTTACGCACAGGCGAAAAAATGGAACTGAAATTCCTAAAATCAAAAAATCGTATGTCACAACCTCAGCTTCCCGGTATAGTAACCTGGCTTTCTGCAAAACAAACCGTTATTGAAATTGTATTCGTTGTTTTAATAGGCTTTGCTTTGATTTTAAAATTTCTTCACTTGCCCGGTGCAGATGAATCTTTGATGATCACTATGCTTTTACTGGCGTCATTTTATTTCCTGATGGGATTTGTGCCGGCCAGTACCGATAACATGATCGCACTCATTTTATCCAAGGTTTTTGCCATCGGCAGTTCAGTTTGTGTTATTGGTTTGCTGTTTGGATTTCTTCATCTTCCGGGCGCACAGGAACAACTGATGATTGGTTTGCTCAGTCTGGCTGTTAGCGGAGTTATCCTTTTGTTTTTAATTGTTACTGCGCGAATGCCGAAAGCTATTCATCTAATCATTCGCTTTGTAGTACTCGGTGCAGCATCACTGTATACCTTTATGGGACTAAGCTCCGCAGCAGCTCAGTAAAGTTCCTCAACGTATTCTCCATCCATAAAATTTTCTTAGGAACTCTGGAGAAAGAATTGGATATTTTGCGTTGATGATGGTGCGTTTGTATTCTACTCTCTTATTCCTGCTTTCGATCAGCATGGCAGACGCACAGGGAAAACTTGTGCTGGTAGGCGGAGGATCGGAAGATCGAAACAGCTGGAGTGATGAGCCTTATCGCTGGGCAGTCAATCAATCTCAAAACAGAAAAGTTGCTGTAATCAGTTATACTGATGAAGACAACTGGATCCCGGATTATTTCAAATTTCTCGGTGCAGTTAAAGCGGATAACATAAAGTTTACGAGCCGTGCAGTTGCCGATCAGCAGCTCATGTATGATTCCCTGATGAAGTATGATGTGTTCTTTTTTAAAGGAGGAGACCAGTCATATTATTACAATTATTTCAAAGACACAAAGACCGAACAGGCCATCGTTGATAAGTTTAACAGCGGTGGCGTAATGAGCGGCACTTCAGCCGGTATGGCCATTCTTTCAAGTGTAATTTTCTCGGCACAAAATGGCTCACTTTATCCGGATGATGTTCTTCAGAACTTTACAGATTCTGATATGACGCTGAAAAATGATTTTCTTCCGTTCCTGCCAGGATTTATTGTCGATACACATTTTACTGAACGCGGTCGTGGAGCGCGACTTCTGGCTTTTATGGCTAACTGGTTTTTGACTCATGCAGAAATGTTAACGGGAATCGGTGTAGATGATCGTACCGCACTATGCATCGATCAAAATAACATCGGACATGTTTACGGTACGGGTGCTGTTTCTATCTACAGTGCAGCGGAGTTTGGTTCATTCGAGAACACAAAAATGATCAGTGATTCTATTCATGTTACTCAGTTGTTATATGGCCACTCCATTGATCTCGAAGCACTGGAAATTATTGACGGGCCGGGAGATCCATTAATCCCTGAAAGGGACGCTGAGAACGGAAATTACGAAGTACTCTTAAGCGGAGGGGAGGGCCTTTCAGCAAACACCGAAATGATCAATTATTTTATACAGGGTGCAGGTGTGCTAACGGATACAGTACTTGTAGTAACATCACCAGGCAATGCAGGGGCTTTCATTGATCGCATTCGTACGCTGGGTGCATTTATTGTGGTTGTTGAAGCAGCTGAAACAGCAAATGCTATTGGAAAGGCAGGATTAAGAAACTTGATCCGTAAATCAAAGAAAGTACTTTTTGCTGAAAACAGCGATGCTCAGCTTTTTGAATTCTTGGAAAGCGGACCAACAGGTGAACTGATCAGTAGTCACATCCGGAGAAATAATATGATCATTGCGTTTGTTGGAGAAGACAGTCGCTATGCAGGGAAGGTTTTCACAACAAATCATTTAAGCGATGCACTTGCTGCATATTATGGCCGGCTCAAATTTAAAGAGGGTCTCGGATTGCTATCGGCTTCCTCGATCATGTCAAACACATACGATTCTGAGACTACGGATTTTTATGAGAATACAACCGCAGCAATTCCGTTTGCAATGGTTTCCAATAAGCTGAAATTCGGAATTTACCTGAACCGTAACACCTTTCTCAGGTTCTATCAGCAGGCTGGTAATAATTATTGGAAATCGACCGGCAACTTTACCTCAGTGATCGCTGTAAATTCAGGAACGCTTTCTGAATTTGCTTCTCAGCCGGTAAGCGGCACAACCGCCCGGGATTACGTTGGGTTTTCGGAAATGCGCTATGTTTTACTGAACGGAAACGGACAACTTGTCGCGGGAACACCGCAACCTTCTGAGGATGTGCCTTATGAGCCCGAAAATCTAATTACCGGAATTGAAAATGACGAAGTATTGTCAGTAAAAGTGTTTCCAAATCCCTCAGAGAGTGGTATTTTTCATCTCACAATAACCCCAAAAATGAACAATTTACGGATGATTGTTTCGGATCAAATTGGCAGAGTTATCAGTTATCCGCAAAATGGAGAAAGTACGATTATCGACTTATCAGCACACGCACACGGCATTTATTGCCTGAGAGTAATCTCTGGCAAAAAAATATATACACTGAAATTGATTCGCTAAGCTCACATTTACGAACTCAATTCAGTTAATTTTTTAATTCTACGTAAACCTTTTGCTTATGAGGAAAGCTCTACTGTTTTTGATTTTTTCTTTTTTTGCCTGGAATGCCTTCGCACAGGAAAGAACTGTGCGTGGAAAAGTAACGAGCCCCGAAGATGGTTCAGGTCTTCCGGGAGTAAGTGTATTCGTTAAAGGAACAAGTCTCGGCACGGTTACCGACAAGGACGGTATTTATCAGCTCCAGGTTACGCCTCAGCAAAACACACTCGTATTCTCCTTCATCGGGTATGTTACCATGGAGGCCACTATTGACAACAGAGATCTTGTGGATATAACTCTCCAAACGGATGTAAAGCAATTATCAGAAGTTGTGGTGGTAGGCTATGGCACCAACGACAAACGGCTTATGACCGAGGCAGTAGGTGTAGTTAAAGCAGACGCGATTAAAGATCTTCCGGTGTCGACCATTGATGGAATATTGCAGGGCCAGACTTCCGGGGTTCAGGTATTGCAGAACTCGGGTACGCCCGGAGGCGGCATGTCTGTGCGGATCAGAGGAACAACCTCGATTAGCGGGTCAGGTCAGCCATTATATGTGATTGATGGAATTCCGGTAACCACGGGCGATTATGCACAAGTGGGATATGAAGGTCAGGGCATCAATGCCTTGTCGGATCTTAACCCAAGTGAAATTGAATCATTCAGTGTATTGAAAGATGCAGCGGCTGCGGCTATTTATGGGGCTCGTGCTTCTAATGGAGTTGTGCTCATAACCACTAAGCGCGGAAAGACCGGGGCTTCTGCCATCACATTCAATACCTATCATGGCGTACAACAGGTTTGGCATACGCTTGACATGTTGAATACACATGATTGGATGGCGTATCGAAACGACCTGGCCGGTGCTGAGATCTACACCGAAGAAGATATGAAGCGCGACACAACTAATACCAATTGGCAGGATGTAATTTTCCGGTCTGCACCCATCTCCAGTTATGACCTGTCTTTGACAGGGGGTGATCAAAAAACCCGGTTTTTTATTTCAGGAAGTTATTTCAGCCAGGATGGTATTATTATAGGGTCAGCTTTTAAACGGATGAACGGACGGGTAAACCTGGACCATAAAGTAAATGAAAAGCTAAACGTAGGTACAAGTATCGGATTCACATATTCAAAAACGAACCGGATTGAGAGCGATGCTTCGCTGCATGGACCACTGCCGAATGGAATTTCAACACCGTCTATTTACCCGGTATACGATTATGACAGCGAAGGAAGAAAGACCTACAACCAGAGCGGGCCTTATTCAAATCCGGTATCGATTGCCAATGAAGCCACGAATGAGAATTTCACATACCGTCTGATAAGCAACGTATTTGGCGAATATCAGATCATTCCCGGGTTAACAGTAACCTCGAAATGGGCAATTGATTTTTATAACCTGCGCGAGCATGCATTTGAGTTTAATACCGTACAGGGTCAGAAATATGAAGGCCTTGGATTCGAAACGTACACCAATGTGCTCAATCTGGTAAGCAATAATATCATCAAATATGAAAAGACATTTGATCAGCATACAATGGATTTTCTTTTGGGTTACAGCTTTGAGAAAAAACAGGTACGTGATATCTATATCCGGGGCCAGAAATATTCCAGCGCTGACCTGGAATACCTGAACTCGGCCTCAACCTTTGTCGATCCGTACGCATCTGCGCTCGACCAGGGTGTACGCTCATTCTTTGGCAAGGCCAATTATAATTTTGCCAATAAATATTTGGTAGGACTTTCAGCCCGCCTTGATGCTTCGTCAAATTTTGGATCCAATAACAAGAATGGTTTTTTCCCTTCGGTTTCTGCCGGATGGCGCCTGAGCGAAGAATCATTCCTTAGCGGAGTAAAGGAAATCTCGCAGCTTAAACTAAGAGCCAGCTATGGTCTTCTCGGGAATGATAATATCGGACCGTTTCAGTATGCAGAGCTTTATGGAACCGGTACGTACAATGGCAGTCCCGCAATTTTTCCAAACAATATGCCTAATCCTGATTTAAGATGGGAATCAACAGCGCAGTTTGATATCGGAGTTGATGCTGGATTTCTGGGAGACCGCTATTCACTTACGTTTGACTTCTACAACAAGCGGACAAAGGATCTTCTGTTAAGCAGGCCCTTGCCACCCTCATCCGGATTTACAAGTATTGTGGAGAACGTAGGGGAAATGCAGAACAGAGGTATAGAAGTCACACTCGGTACACAACAGGATATCGGTCCAATCCACTGGACTTCGCAATTAAATATCTCAGCTAACCGCAATAAGGTTTTGGAATTATACAACCATCAGCCAATTGATGATTTG
This sequence comes from uncultured Roseivirgaceae bacterium, assembly GCA_964534735.1. GTDB lineage: Bacteria > Bacteroidota > Bacteroidia > Cytophagales > Cyclobacteriaceae > UBA2336. Next base: position 705 of record CAZHQP010000189.1, on the reverse strand, counting down.
GGCAGGGGTGGTAACCGGGTTATGGAAGGCCAGCCGATCGGGGTGTTCTACAGTTTTAAATCTCTGGGTGTTGATCCTTCAACCGGTGACATTGTGTATGCAGACAGAAACGGAGATGGTGAAATTAAAGAAACAGATGATCGCATGATTGTGGGAAATCCGCAGCCTAAGTTTATCGGTGGATTTACAAACACATTGGCATACCGCGGATTTGATGTAAGCATTTTCTTCCAGTTTTCGTATGGTAATGATATATTCAATGGCTCCCGCCTTTTCCTGGAATCGCTTCAGGGCGGAGATAACCAGTTGGCCGATGTTAAAAGACGCTGGCAACAACCCGGTGATATAACCGACATTCCGCGTGCTGCGGCTAATCCGAAAAATAAGCTGGTGTCTTCTCGCTTTATTGAGGATGGCTCATATTTAAGATTGAAAAACTTAACCATAGGTTACACCATCAATCGTGAGCTGACCAGTCGCGTTCATATTTCGAGCTTGCGATTTTACCTGAGTGCACAGAATCTGTTGACATTTACACGCTATTCAGGGCTTGATCCTGAAGTGAACTACAGTGGAAACAGCACCCAGGTAATTGGAACTGATTTCTTCACATTCCCGCAGGCACGTGCAATAACATTGGGTTTAAATCTTAAATTTTAAGAGCGATGAAAAAAATATTTATACTAATCACTTTATTCTCCCTTC
>CAZHQP010000188.1:0-5733 GCA_964534735.1 uncultured Roseivirgaceae bacterium | reverse complement strand
TTTAGTTACGGGTGTAAAACTTGTAATCGCTGCCTATTATCTCGTTACATTCACAGTCTAATTGGCACTCAATATTGTCAGACAAGTGACTGAAACTTTACCTGAAGCCTTGACGAATTATTCAGGTAAATGGTACGGTTTCTCATCTTCTGCCATCCTTGATCTCTATTATGATCGCAACATGCACCGTAATAAAAAACTTGTTCGTGGAGTTATTGCTCTTCTCATGCTGGCTGTAAGCTTTCCTGTCCATCAAGTTGCTAGACTCTTGGCAATAGTGGGTACAGCTGCAACCTCTCCTCAAGAGAGCGCAAGAGAAGGTTGGAAAACTGGTCTTGCTTTAGATTCAAGATTCCGTCTTGTATTTGCGACCGTTTTAGCATTATCAAGCCTTGCTTTAACAGCGGTTATATGGGCTCTTACTTTCCCAGTACTGTTTGCTAAAGCGCTTGTTGTGTTCCCAGCATTAGCTCCAGTCGTAACCAGCATTTCTCAATTGCCTATCGTTGCTAGCACCATTACTTACGTAAACGGTACTGCTACACTCGTTGCAGGTTCATTGCCAGCTGCGTTCAGCACTGCTGCAACAGCAATCTCAACTGCGTTTGGTGTTACTGTTTCTGCATCTACATTAGCAGTTGCTACCATTTGGGCGGTTATCGCAGCACCTGTTGCGTCTATCGCAACCGCAAGTGCTAACTACGCGAGCAATGCATGGACTAAATGGCAAGCTAGCTGGACTCTGCTTGAAGCAGGTTCACGCGCTGCTGCCGATGTAGCCGTCTCAGCAAATACCGCGTTTTTACAGTTACTTCCTTCTACAGAAGTTACTAAACTCGCCAACGGGTATGAGAGAGCGTATTGGGGATCTGTTGAATCAGACAAGCTACTTGAAGCTAAAAATTCAGAAGCTCGTATTGGCAAGTTCAATCCTCGTAGTGAACCCTTGGAAGCCCTCCAGTTTCCTGCAGTTGAAAGCGCAAGAAGCCACGGTTTTGACAGTTTCTAATATTTGAGAGTCTTAGAATGGCGCCGACGGATAAAACCTCGGCGCCATTTTTTTTGCCTTGACATTCCTACACTAAATCCCTATCGTTTCTAACATTCTGAAAGAATATGAGGTAAAAATGTCAGCGCTACATCCCCCCTTCCCCTTATCACGAATGCAACGCCTACGGAATCATGCCGGTATGCGCGCGTTGGTCCGCGAAACGCAACTGACATGTAACGATTTGGTTTATCCGCTGTTTATTCATCATGGTAATGATTTTAAAAATCACCTCGTCTCTATGCCTGGATGTTGTCAACAATCCGTTGACCAATTAGATTCTGAAATCAAAGAAATTGTCGACCTAAAAATTCCTGCAGTTTTATTATTCGGCGTTCCTGAATATAAAGATGAACACGGCACAAGTTCGTGGCAAGAAGATGGTGTTGTTCAAGAAGCGATACGAAAAATAAAATCACTGGCACCTGATTTATTAGTGATGGTTGATCTGTGTTTTTGTGAATACATGGAACACGGCCACTGCGGTGTTATGAATGAAATTAGGGAAGAGCGTGATCTTGATGCGGATGCCACTCTACCCTTGTTAGCCAAACAAGCGTTAAGCTTAGCAAAAGCGGGCGCTGATGTGATCGCACCGAGTGGCATGGTTGATGGTATGGTGACTGCTGTACGAACGGCTCTGGACAAGGAAGGCTTCTCTCACATCCCCGTCATGAGCTATGCCGTTAAATACGCCTCTGCACTCTACGGCCCGTTTAGAGAAGCCACTTTAGGCACACCCAAATTTGGCAACCGACAAACTTATCAAATGGATCCGGGCAATACCAACGAAGCCATCCGTGAATGTTCCATCGATGTGAGCGAAGGTGCCGACATTCTTATGGTCAAACCCGCTCATGCTTATTTAGACGTGATCTGGCGCCTCAAGCAACGCTTCCCAGAACTTCCTATGGCTGCTTACCAAGTCAGCGGTGAATACGCCATGATTAAAGCCGCCGGCGAAAAAGGTTGGCTCGACGAAAAACGTGTCATGATGGAAATCCTCACTGCCATCAAACGCGCCGGCGCTGATATCATCATCACCTATTTTGCCAAAGATGCAGCCAAGCTCTTAAACGGCGTCGCGTCTTGAGGTTAATCCCCCAGAGAAAGCAACGTCGCATTCCCTCCAGTCGCCGCTGTATTAATTGACAGCGTTCTTTCAACACAAAGGCGCGGTAAATAATGTGGCCCACCCGCTTTAGGACCGGTTCCTGATAAACCCTCACCACCAAACGGTTGTACACCTACCACAGCGCCAATCATATTTCGATTAATATAGGTGTTGCCCGCGCAAATACGGTTGTGAATATACTCTGCGGTACTATCGATGCGTGTGTGAATTCCAACCGTTAAACCGTAACCTGTTTTATTAATTGCATTAATAATCGATTCTAATTCATTGGAATTAAAACGAATAACATGCAAAATCGGTCCGAACACTTCGCGCTCTAATTGATCAATGCGATCGATTTCGTACGCACAAGGCGCAAAAAATGTACCTTGCTCGCAATCTTTACTCAACTCAACGCGATGAATTAATTTTCCAATTTGATCTAAAAATTTGGTGTGCTCAATTAATGTGTTTCTAGAGCTTTCATCAATGACGGGACCAATATCATTATGCAAAAATCCTGGATCACCCAATCTGAGTTGGGCCATAGCGCCTTTTAATATTGTAATCACTTTATCGGCAATATCATTTTGCACAAATAGAACACGCAAACACGAACACCGCTGCCCTGCACTATAAAAAGCAGAGTTGATCACATCGATGACCAATTGTTCAGGCAAAGCGGAAGAATCTGCAATCATCGCATTTTGTCCGCCGGTTTCTGCAATAAAGGGCACTAAAGCACCAGGTCGTGCAGCGAGCGTTTGATTAATATGGCGCGCCGTTTCGGTCGAACCCGTAAATAAAATAGCATCCACTCGATGATCACCCACTAATTTATCACCGATCACACTGCCGCGACCTGGCAAAAATTGTAGCACATCGGTAGGCACGCCTGCTTCATGCAATAATTCAACAGCTCGCGCACCAATTAATGGTGTTTGCGCCGCCGGTTTTGCAATGACTGCATTTCCAGCCGCTAATGAAGCAACCACTTGTCCGGTAAAAATTGCCAGCGGAAAATTCCACGGACTGATGCACGCAACAACACCACGCCCCACTAATTTCAGCGAATTAAATTCACCCGTGGGTCCAACGAGCTCCTGAGGTGTTAAGACTTTTTCAGCTTGATCAGCATAATACCGACAAAAATCCACTGCTTCTCGCACTTCAGCAACCGCATCCGGAATTGTTTTTCCGGCTTCACGAATTACAATCGCCATTAATTCAGCTGAATTTTTTTCAAATAAATCAGCAGCTAATCGTAAACAATTTGCGCGTTTTGTCACGGGCCAACGATGCCACTGTTCGTATCCCGTTCTTGCGATTGCCAACATTAAATCAGCATCTGTTGACGTTCCTTCTATGACTGTTCCGACCACATTATTTCGATGACGAGGTTCCGTCACTTTTTTACTGACGCGATCTTTATCTTCTCGTTTTAAGGTTGGCGATGCTGACCATTGTTGACGACTGAATTTTTCTAATTGAGTTTTCAGTTGCTTGGCTTCATTCACATCGGAGAAATCAATTCCGGCTGAATTTTGTCGTGACTCACCGTAAATATTTTTGGGTAGTGGTATTTTTGAATGCGGCTTCACCTCTAAAGACACTAATTTCGCAATAGGATCAGCAACTAAATCATCAATGGGGGAGGCTTCATCGACAATACGATTCACAAACGAGGTGTTCGCACCATTTTCCAACAATCGTCTAACGAGATAAGGTAATAAATCTTCGTGCGATCCAACGGGCGCATAAATTCGACACGGACGCTGATATTTTCCGGGCACAACAACGGAATCGTACAACGCACGACCCATTCCTTGTAAACACTGAAATTCATAATCTGTTCGATTTTTCATCAATGACATAATCACAGAAACAGATTGGGCGTTGTGTGTTGCAAATTGTGGAAAAATCACATCGCCTGCAGCAGCTAATTTTTTCGCACAGACAATATACGATACATCCGTTGAAACTTTACGTGTATAAACAGGATAATTCGATAACCCTCTGACCTGACTGTCTTTTATTTCTGTATCCCAGTACGCCCCTTTCACCAAACGCACCATTATTTTTCGGTTTGCATCTCGAGCTGTCGTTACCAACCAGTCAATCACAAATGGAGCTCGTTTTTGATAGGCTTGCACCGCTAAACCAAAACCATTCCACCCTGCTAACGATTTATCTCGCAACACGCGTTCAATGATATCTAAAGACATTTCCAAACGATCGGCTTCTTCGGCATCAACCGTTAATCCTATGTTGTAGTGTTTTGCTTGCTGAGCTAATTTCAATAAACGATCACTTAAAAAATCCACCGACTCAGTCCATCGCCCTACTTCGTAACGTGGATATAACGCAGATAATTTGATAGAAATTCCTGGCCCTTCAATCGGACCTCGTCCTGCTGAGGATTGTCCTATTGCATCGATAGCATTTTTATAAGCTTGGAAATACCGTTCAGCATCTTCAGACGTTCGTGCCGCTTCTCCTAACATATCGTACGAAAATCGGTAGCCGATTTTTTCTGGTTTTTGTGCTCTTTTCAGCGCTTCTTTAATATCTCGTCCGACAATAAATTGTTTGCCTAATATTCGCATCGCTTCGCCAACAGCTTTACGAATAACAGGTTCACCTGTTCGTTCGACTAATCCTTTAAAAACACGAGTAAAATGATTCGTGCTCGTATTTTCAGATAACACACGGCCCGTTAACATTAACCCCCAGGTCGCCGCATTGACAAACAACGAATCACTTTTTCCTAAACTGGTTTGCCAATCGGGTGTCGTTAATTTATCACGCAGCAAAAGATCGATGGTGTCTTTATCAGGAATTCGTAACAACGCTTCTGCCAAACACATGAGTGCGATGCCTTCTTCACTTGATAAATGATACTGATATAGAAACGCATCGATTCCACCTTTACCGAGTCGTTCGTCACGAACTTGTTTCACCAATTCGCGCGCATTTTTTTCAATATTTTGAAGATCTTCCGCAGAAAATGTCGCGTGCTGCAGTAAATAACTAATGCACTCATTTTCATCACGTCGATAAGCGTCGGTGATGGCTTGACGTAACATTTCACGATCGGGAAATGATGTAAACATAAACATTGATAAACCCCTTAAATCATTGTGGTTTGTGTTTGATGGGGTCAAGTCTTGACCCCTTATGCTCTACTTTTGCGCACTCTCGTAAAGATGGATACTATCCAGAACTTCTTTTTTTCGCTTCTTCAACACCAAACCATCCATCAATATTCACCCACTTTCCGTCTTCAAGATCTTTATAGTGCGCGAAAAAAATGCGCGATAGAATGAATCATCAATTCAGGTAAATCATTATAATCACGAACGGTGTGATAAATCGGTGTTAATTTTGTTGAAGGGACTGCTAAAATTTTGCTGTCACCCCCTTTTTCATCGGTCATTCTCAACACACCAATAACACGACAAGAAATTACACAAGCAAATTGTAACGGATACGGCGTCACAACTAAAACATCCAATGGATCACCATCGTCACACAACGTTTTAGGTACGTAACCATAATTACACGGATATAC
>CAZHQP010000187.1:4661-5770 GCA_964534735.1 uncultured Roseivirgaceae bacterium | reverse complement strand
CACCGTTAACGTGCAGAACAGGAGCGTCAACAATTTTAGAAACATCGGTACAATAGATTGCTGTACGCGCATCATCAAAGTCAGTGGTAAAACCAACCTGGTTGTTGATTACAAAGTGAATTGTTCCACCGGTAGTGTACCCGGCCAGGCCTGACATTTGAACAACTTCATACACAATACCTTGTCCGGCAACTGCAGCATCCCCGTGAATGAGGATGGCCATTGCTTTGCTCAGGTCACCATTATATTCGTCATCGATCTGACCACGGGTATACCCGATCACCAATGGATCAACTGCTTCGAGGTGTGAAGGGTTGGGCGTAAGCTTTACATAAATTTTCTTTCCGGAAGGTGTTGCGATATGGCTTGAGTATCCCAGGTGATATTTTACATCACCGTCACCCATCGTCAGGTCAGGGTTTACATTTCCTTCGAACTCGGTAAAAATCTGTTCGTATGTTTTTCCAAGAATATTGGTAAGTACATTCAGGCGGCCGCGGTGCGCCATCCCGATCACTACTTCCTTTACATCCATTTCAGCCGATTTGCTGATGATGGCATCTAAAGCCGGAATTGTATTTTCACCTCCCTCAAGTGAAAAGCGTTTCTGTCCCAGGAATTTCGTATGCAGAAAGTTTTCAAAAACAACTGCCTCGTTCAGCTTGGAAAGAATGCGTTTCTTTTCGTCCAGGTTTGGATCGTATGCATAATACTCCTTTTCAATTTTTTGATAAAGCCATGCCCGGATCTCATCGTTACGGATGAAGTTATATTCAAACCCGATTGGTCCGGTGTAAAGCTTGTCCAGCTTTTCAATAATCTTGCGCAGGCTTGAGCGCTGCATGCCGATTTCTGCCGCCACGTCAAATTCCGTCTCCAGGTCGGCCTCCGTTAAGCCAACACTTTTATAATCCAGGTTTACATTGTGATCGCGTCTTTCACGAACCGGGTTGGTTTTTGATTTGAGGTGCCCGAACGAACGGTACTGAAAAATCAGGTTGCGGACTTGCGTCTCCTTAATAGAATGTGAATCGGAACCTCCACCGGATGTTTGTCCGTTCGAGCCGTTCTGCTGCGAGAATTCATAGCCCTCGAAAAACTTCTGCCAC
>CAZHQP010000187.1:0-4651 GCA_964534735.1 uncultured Roseivirgaceae bacterium | reverse complement strand
GTGACATGGTGTGCGAACCTTGCGGTAGAGTAGGTCGAGGTAGCCAACATCTGCATTGGAGATGTATGAAAACTTATCCATGGGTTATTTTGAAAAGGAACCAAATGTACTTTCGGGCCTCCAAATTAAAAAATTGTATACTCGCTTAAGCAAATATATCTGATAGTCATTTTCTTAGCTATTTCTGATTCATGTGATTGCTAAACCGCAGATTTGCCGTATCTTTGCAGACTTTTAAAAAACCGGACGAGTTCCAACATTTAAAAACTAACCAAAAATGGCAGTTAAAATCAGATTGGCCCGCAGAGGCCGCAAAAAACTGGCGAAATTCGATGTAGTCGTAGCAGACGCCAGAGCACCACGTGATGGTCGCTTTATTGAAAAGATCGGTACCTACGATCCTTTAACAAATCCCGCAACGATCGAGCTGAACGAAGACAAAGCGTTCCAGTGGATCATGAACGGAGCACAACCTACCGATACCGTGAAAGCTATGCTTTCATATCGCGGTATTTTAATGCGCAAACACCTCGCGATTGGCGTTGCAAAAGGCGCAATCAAGCAGGAGGACGCTGACAAGAAGCTTGCGGACTGGAAACAAGGCAAAGACGCCAAGATCCAGAACAAGAAAGATACACTTTCTCAAAGCAAAGCAGCGCAGGCTAAGGCCCGCAAAGAAGCTGAAACGAAAGTTAAAGAAGCACGTGCTGAATCAATCCGTCAGAAGCAGAAAGTTGCTGAAGCAGCTGCAACCGAACAGGCTGCACCGGCTGTTGAGGAAGCTCCTGCAGCGGAAGGCGAAACACAAGCTTAATTCGACCATGAATTTTATTAAAACCCTGACAGCATCGTCAGGGTTTTTTATTTATAGCTATCCATGAAGATTGACGAATTATACAAAGCCGGATTTGTAATGCGCGCGCACGGCCTGAAAGGTGAGATCACCATTTCATTGGATGCAGATGCGCCTGCCGATTGGGAATCACTGAAGTCCATTTTCCTGGAAGTTAAATCACAACTCGTACCCTATTTCATTGAGACTATTTCCGTTCGTCACGATAAAGCTTTTGTGAAACTGGAAGACGTAAGCACGCCTGAAGCGGCCGCTGCATTAAAAGGTTCATCTATCTATCTGCCAAAAGCAAGCCGCCCGAAATTATCCAGCGGAGATTTTTATAACGAAGAGCTTATTGAGTTTGAAGTGATCGATGAGGAGCTTGGATTGCTTGGAACGGTACAAGCTATCGAACAAGCCGGACCAGCCCGCTTTATTGTGCTATCGCATAAAATGAAAGAAATCATGGTTCCGGTTAACGGTCCGTTTATTAAAAGCATTAACCGAACAAAGAAGACCGTGAGCGTTTTGTTACCGGAAGGATTCCTGGATATCTGATTTCCTTAATCCAACACTACTGTTACATGCGGAAAGGTCTGCATATCGACAGACCACACTAATTGGTCTTTATACCAGATCTTTTCTATCCGGCTGCCTCCCTCACCCTTGATGGTTGTTACGAGCCGGACATCAGGCTGATCTTTGATTTTGAGAATCGTAACTACTTCTTTACCGGCAGTTGGGTTTGAGGTTATATTCAAAAAATATTGAGTTCCAGTTGAGCTAATCGTGAAGCCTTCCGGATTATCCAGTTGAACTCCGGATGAGAGCGATGCATGCGTCTTAAGCTTTCCCTTGATCTCGTAAAACATTTTAATATCCTGCCTGGTGAAAGCTCCTTCTGTTGAAGGGTCAAGAAGATTCTTTCCGGCTGCATCCTGAATGGCAACTTCAATACCGGTATTCATGATTCTGCATTCACACTTTTCTTCGTCACATCCGGTTAAAAACCATGTTGATAAAAAGAAAGTCAAGAGCATTAAAAAGCGTTTCATGATGCGGGAGTTATCGATTTTTGCCTGAGTGAATTTACAAAATTCATTTTAAACTGATCCATCCATTGTTTCGAAAAGAAAGATGGATTTTAGGATATTTGCCCCATGCACATCTCTATCATCACCTGCGTTCCAAAACTCCTGGAAAGTCCGTTTTCGGATTCTATCCTGAAACGGGCTATCGCGAAAGGTTTGGTAACGGTTGAAGTAATTGATTTAAGAAACTACTCAACCGACAGGCACAAGTCTGTTGATGACTATTCGTACGGAGGCGGGGCAGGCATGGTGATGATGATCGAACCTATCGACCGATGCATCACCGATCTGAAATCACAAAGAAAATATGATGAAGTAATTTACATGAGCCCGGATGGCGAACAGTTTTCCCAATCCATCGCCAACGAGCTCAGCCTAAAGCAAAACCTGATACTGCTATGCGGACATTATAAAGGTGTGGATGAGCGCGTGCGCGAACACCTGATTACCCGCGAAATGAGTATTGGCGACTACGTGCTTTCCGGGGGCGAATTGGCCGCTGCTGTTATTGCCGATTCGGTGATTCGTCTCTTGCCCGGGGTGCTGAATGATGAAACCTCCGCCCTCAGCGACTCCTTCCAGAATGGCTTGGTGGCTCCCCCGGTTTACACCCGGCCTGCCGAATACAAGGGTTGGGAAGTGCCAAAAGTGCTGATTTCGGGGCATGAGGCTAAAATTGAGGAATGGCGTCACGATCAGGCTCTTGAACGCACGAAAAAAAGAAGACCGGAATTATTTAAAAAAGCCTGATTTTAAGCGGTTTCGCCCTAAAATTCTGAATCCGACATTCGAGTTTTTAATTTTTTCTGATACCTTTGCAGTCCGTTTTCGGAGAAAATATTCGTTTTATGGCAGATTTAATTAAACTCGTTGAGCAAGAATACGCAAAAGTGCGCGAAGCACTACCGGCTTTCAAGGCTGGTGATACCATCAACGTTCACGTAAAAATCAAAGAAGGAAATAAGGAGCGTGTTCAGCAGTTTCAGGGCGTTGTAATCCAGCGCAGAGGCTCAAGCTCAAATGGTGAAACATTCACTGTACGCAAGGTTTCAAACGGTGTAGGTGTGGAAAGAATTTTCCCTACGTCTTCACCTTCTATCGATAAGATCGAAGTAACAAAACGCGGAAGTGTACGCAGAGCAAAGCTCTACTACATGAAAGGCCGTCATGGCAAATCTGCACGTATCAAAGAAAAAATATAATCGCTCAAAGTATAGTGAAGCCATCCCGAAAAAGGATGGCTTTTTTGTTTGCTTTCAGCCTGTTTTGGCGGTTTAGTACAATTTATAATAATTGATAACTTTGTTTCCCATTCAAAATTAACTCATGGCAAAAAACATCACAGACATCTTAGGCAAAGACGCCAGCTACCTGCTCGAACACAAAAGCAAAACCATTTCTGCTGATCAGCTCTTCACACCAACTCCTGATTTTGTAGACCGAATATTCATCAACTCAAACCGCAATACACAAACCTTAATGAGCCTTCAGTCCATGTTTGGAAAGGGTCGTCTGGCAAATACAGGTTTCCTCTCAATCCTTCCGGTTGATCAGGGCATTGAGCACAGTGCGGGTGCTTCGTTCGCGAAGAATCCATTGTACTTCGATCCTGAAAATATTATCAAGCTTGCTATTGAAAGCGGCTGTAATGCAGTTGCGACTACGTACGGTGCATTGGCCATCATGTCAAGAAAGTACGCACACAAAATTCCATTCATTGTAAAAATCAACCACAATGAATTATTGACCTACCCGAACAAAGCCGATGAGATCATGTTCGGTACAATCCAGGAAGCCTGGAACTTAGGTGCAGTTGCGGTTGGCGCAACCATCTATTTCGGTTCTGAGAACTCAGGCCGTCAGATCATTGAAGTATCAAAAGCATTTGCACACGCCCATAAATTAGGGATGGCAACCATCCTGTGGTGCTATACGCGCAATAACGCATTCAAGAAAGATGGCGTTGATTATCACGTATCAGCCGACTTAACCGGTCAGGCGAACCACATTGGTGTAACCATCCAGGCTGACATTATCAAACAAAAACTTGCCGAGAACAACGGTGGATACAAAGCACTCAACACAGGCGGTAGCAGCTACGGTAAGCTTGACGAAAAAATTTATACCGATCTTACTTCTGATCACCCGATCGATCTTTGCCGTTATCAGGTAGCTAACTGCTACATGGGCCGTGCAGGTTTGATCAACTCCGGTGGTGAATCAAAAGGAGCAAACGACCTGGCCGATGCAGTACGCACAGCTGTGATCAACAAACGTGCCGGTGGCATGGGCCTGATCTCCGGTCGGAAAGCATTCCAGCGCCCGATGAAAGAAGGCGTTGAAATCATGAACGCGATCCAGGATGTATACCTGGATAAGTCGATTACTTTAGCTTAATCGTTTTTTGTTGTTAGTTGATCGTTGTTGGTCAACTAACTGCTAACAACCAATAACTAACAATTATGTCTTGGTTTAACAGAACAGATAAAGGAATTCTTACCCCTACAGAATCGAAACGTGAAGTGCCGGATGGCCTTTGGTTCAAATCGCCTGCAGGAAAAATTGTTCACACGCGCGAGCTCAAGAACAATGCGTATGTAGTACCCGAAGAGGATTACCACGTACGCATCGGGTCGGAAGAGTATTTTGAAATTCTTTTCGATAACAATGAGTTAACAACGAGATGTATGGAATTTTTGCCTGATCGAGCTGGGCGATCTTGGCC
>CAZHQP010000186.1:0-5774 GCA_964534735.1 uncultured Roseivirgaceae bacterium | reverse complement strand
AAACAGTAATGGTACTGATTGGGCCCGGGTCAGTGATATCTTCAAAACGTGTGAAATCGTTGGTACAAATAGCCGACCATTTAAAATCAACTAATGGTTCGGAACCTACCCGGATTTGCAATCCGGCCTGTTTGGTACATCCCTGAGGAGTTGATACCGTTAATGTTACATCCTATATACCCGGGTTTGTATAGGGGTGCAGAGGGTTCTGCAAATTACGGTCCTGAGTTGTATTGTCATCAAAATCCCACAACCAGCTCGAAATTGTTGTAGACGGATCAACGGAGGATCCATCCAGGAACTGCACGGAAGAACTGATACAGTTGTTCGGGGAATTATTGATTGATGGAATCGGTGAAGCGAAGATTCTGAGAGGTCTTACTAAGGGTGGTGAGAGTACACCGTCTACGTTCCTGAAAATGTATCGGATATAATACAGTCCGGTTGGCAAACCATTCGTATTAATGAAATACTTATTCAAACCAATGTCATACCGAAGCTTACTATTAAGCAGTAAGCATTTACAAAACCAATTTCAATTCTCGTTTCCGGTGAGACCGTAACACCGAATCCGGATACAGCTTATCGGAATAATTTTGAAAAATTGGATTTTGATTGGGTGGGAGAAGGCCTTGTGGTAAATATTGCTACAGGAGCAACCAGCCCTTCAAGTTGGAACAAAGCATTCCCGAATGGAGTTGTAATTAACAATTCACCATCGGGTGATTCAATCTGGTGGACTAATCTCAATAGTGGAACATACTATCCTTCAGAAAAATCTGCGGTAAACGGACCATGTTTTAATCTTTTAGAACTACCACGCCCGATGTTTGCGTTTGACTATTGGTCGGATGCAGAGCAAAACCTGGATGGCGCTGCACTTCAGTATTCGATTGACGGTGGTTTGCACTGGGAGATTGTTGGGCCGGCTGCCTCAAGTCCGGACGAAGGAATTGAATGGTACAATGGTCAGGTAGTTCAATCGAATCCGGGTGATCAACCTTTGGGCTGGACAGGGAAACAAACCGGTTGGAAGAACGCCAGATTTAACCTGGATATGATCCCAATGAGTGGACGTGAGCAGGTGCGCCTCCGGGTTGTGTTCTCGAGCAATAGTACGAATGATCCTAATAAAACCTTTGACGGCTTTGCATTTGATAATGTTTTTGTAGGTAATAAGAAGCGAAATGTAATGGTTGAATACTTCACCAACCGCGAAGCGATCAATGATTTATCTAACGATTATTTCGATAATCTCTTCCGGAATCATTTCGAATTCCCGGTGATTGATTTTGAAAATTATTACGACAGCTCTGACTTCTTTAAAATACAATATCACATTGCGAACATTGCTTCAGACAATATAAATCGTGATAACCCGGTTGATCCTTTGGTTCGTAGTCTTTTCTACGGTGCCACTAAGCCTCCGGTAGGAATTATGGATGGTTTAGATGGCCTGTACTATGGCAGAAATTTGAATGGGGCACCAACCCAAATCGAATTAAAGGATCTTGACCGCAGAGCACTGGTTGATCCATTGTTTGACATAGAAATTACAGAACTTCCGACTTTAACAAACGATTCGCTCCATGTATCTGTTAAGTTTACGTATATCGATTCTGTTAATAACCTCACGACTCCGGTATCCCTGCAGCTTGTATTGATTGAAGATATCGGTACAACAGGTCTCAGGAATATTGTAAGAAAGTTCTTGCTGTCAAGTGAAGGTCAGATTGAAACCGATGTCTGGACGAGAGGTAAGGAGGTAACTGTTACGTATAAGAAGCCAATTGATATGAAAGCTATTGGATCCAACAATACTAAGCTTTACCTGGCCGCTTTTGTTCAGGATCGCATTACAGGCACCCGAACCGTGCATCAGGCTGAAATTAAAAAGCTATCGACCAAAAGTTCATCAACGATTACGGGTATAGATAATCCTGAACTTGCGGAAGTGAAAGATATCTCAATGTTCCCGAACCCGGCTACTCAGTATATCAATTTCGCATCCGAGAATCAGCTTACGAGAGATTATCAATTTACAATAGTTGATCAGCGTGGAGTTACCGTGTTGACTGGAAATCTGAATCGTGATCTGAGTATTCCGCAACAGGTAGAATTGTCGGGTATTGCCGATGGAGTTTATATTGTCATGATTCATTACGGCAATAAGCGATTGACTCAGCGGAAACTGGCTGTCCTGAAGCGATAAGTGTAAGATTAAATCATTTTAAGCTCTTCTGAGAGCTCATCAATGATGTCTTTACAGGTTTGAATAAATTCCATTACGTTTAGCTGAAGCTCAAGGGTGGGAGACTGATTGCTTTTAGCGAGTTCTTCGATGTGTACGGCTGTTTCCTTCAAATGATTGATGCCTAACAATGTCATCGAAGGCTTTACCTGATGGGCCATCCGCGCAAGCCTGACAAGATCACCTGCATTAAGAGCGTCTTCCATATCGCTCAAGGATACAGGAATAGACTGCACAAATGTCTGTAGCATTTCTTTGATGAACTCCTGATTATTCCCAGAGATATTTTTGAGATAATTCAAATCGTATTGTTTGGTAGAGACTGTTTTTACAGCGGATGCTGATACAGGCTCAATCTTCAGCTTTTCAAACAGCATGTGGTAGAGATCCTCAGGAGTGAAGGGCTTTGACAAATAGTCATTCATTCCGGCCTGTAAACATTTCTCAACATCAATTTTTGTGGCGTTGGCCGTTAGAGCAATAATAGGAATGCTGCCCATCGGGTGAGGCATCATCCGAATTGCCTTGGTGGCCTCATAACCATCCATTACCGGCATTTGCACATCCATTAAAATTACATCATACGAATTGCTCTTTAGTTTTTCAATTGCAATTAATCCGTTCTCGGCAATATCGGTATTGCATTTCCATGTTTGAAGAATACTCTTTGCATACAGGCGATTGATGTCATTATCTTCCACCAGAAGCACCCGTACGTTATGCGAAATCGTTGGAAAT
The DNA here is from genome assembly GCA_964534735.1 of uncultured Roseivirgaceae bacterium. Lineage (GTDB taxonomy): Bacteria > Bacteroidota > Bacteroidia > Cytophagales > Cyclobacteriaceae > UBA2336. Next base: position 2,785 of record CAZHQP010000186.1, on the reverse strand, counting down.
GCATTTTTCTTTTGCTGTAAGGAGAGTTTGGAAACTTTGGTACTCCCGACAGCATAGGGAATGTGAACATTGAATGTAGATCCAACATGTTCCTGGCTGTGAACTTCAATGCGCCCTTGCTGCATTTCAACGAGTTGACGGGCAATGGTAAGTCCGAGGCCGGTTCCACCGTAACGCCTGGTAACGCTTTCATCTGCCTGGCTGAAGCTTTCAAAAATTGTGTTGAGCTTTTCAGCCGGGATGCCAACTCCTGTATCTTTTACCGAAATCAGTACGTGACAAATTCCTTTTTGTTCTTTTTCCAGTTCACACTTTACATGTATGGCCCCTGTGTGCGTAAATTTTACCGCATTGCTGATCAGGTTAATGAGCACCTGATTTAGCCGAACCGGATCGCCCAGCAAGATCTTATTTAATGATTCATCAATGGTGTAATGTAAGGCGAGATTTTTTTCGCGCGCCTGGTATGTAAAAGTTGAGATCAGCGAGGGGAGAAGATCTTTCAGGTTAAAAGCTATTTTCTCGAACTTGAGTTTACCCGAATCAATTGCAGCAAGATCAAGTATATCGTTGATAATAACCTTCAGGTTTTCAGAAGAATGTGTGATCGCGTTCAGATACATTTCGCGTTCCTCCGGGTTTTGATTTTTGCTGAGCAATCCCGCAATACCGGCAATTCCGTTGATCGGTGTACGGATTTCATGACTGATATTAGCCAGGAACTGTTCTTTTGCTTTTTGAAGTCTTAACAATTCAACTGCATCATCTTTCCGCTGGGTAATATCCCGGCAGTCGAGAATTAATCCGGGCAAACCTTCTTTATTCTTCAGATTGATTGCGTTGAACTCCAGGAAACGGAACGTCTTATCCTTGCAGAGAAACTGGAACTCAATCTTCTCAGTGTACAACCGCTTTTGAGTTTGTTTAAAGCTTGCTTTAAAATCCTCCAGAGAAGAGGGCAGGATGTAGTCAAAAAAGTTCTTACCGATCAGGCTTTTGGCCCGGTAACCAAGCGTTTCACGGACGGAAGAATTGTGGTAGAGTATCCTGCCTTCGAAATTAACAATGAAGATAATGTCAGAACCGTCTTCAACAACGGCTTTATAGAAATTACCTTTTTTTACGTAAGCCTCAAGCTTTTTCATATACCGGCTTCCTCCATCTCTTTAAGATATCGATATAAGGAAGATTTGCCAATGTCGAGGCGCCTGGCAACTTCCAGCACGTTGTTGTCGTACCGGTTTAGGAAATGCCGGATAATCCGATACATATAAGCCTGCATAGTCATCTCCTGGTAAAGAATTGATTCAGTTCTGGAAGTACTGTTGAACGTAATGTCCTGTTCGCGGATTTCATTGTCCTCAGCCATAACAGCCGCAAGGTCCATAATGGATTTCAACTCGCGGATGTTTCCCGGAAACGGGTACTCAAGCATCTTCTTTTGCGCTGGCTCACTAATCCGGAATTTTGAAAGCTGATTCTCTTTCGAGAATTGATCAAGGAAATGCTTTGCAATCAACAGGATATCACTTCCGCGCTCCCGCAGGGGGGGCAGGTGTATCGGTAAGCCTAACAGTCTATAGTATAAATCTTCCCTGAACCTGCCGGCTTTTACTTCCTCAGCCAGATCGCGATGAGTGGCTGTAATGATCCGCACATCAAGCTTGATCACCTGATTGCTTCCGATTCGGGTGACCTCCCGTTCCTGTAACACACGCAACATTTTGGCTTGCAGGCTTGGGTCCATTTCTCCGATCTCATCCAGGAAAATTGTTCCCCCGTCTGCCTCTTCGAACTTGCCGATGCGTCTGGTCATTGCTCCTGTAAAAGCACCTTTCTCATGACCAAAAAGCTCGCTCTCAATCAGTTCTGATGGGATAGCTGCAATATTAACTGCTATAAAAGGCTTGCTTTTACGTTTGGAATTATAATGTATTGCCTTGGAAACCAGCTCTTTACCAGTTCCTGTTTCACCTGTAATTGAAACTGAAATTGTGCTTTTTACGGCCTTTTCAAGCAGTGAGAATGTCTTCTTTATAGCATTACTTGTTCCGATTATGCTCTTTTCAAACTCATATTTTTCCGAAATCTCACGCTTCAGGTGATCGATCTCTTTAATAAGAGAGTGCTTATTACGGGCATTATTAATTGAGTTTAATAACCTGTCTTTAGTGTCCTGATCCTTAGTGATATAATCGAAAGCACCAGACTTTAATAGCTCAACTGCAGTCCCGATTTTTTCCTGTGCAGATACAATGATCACATTGATGTTTGGATCGTAACTCTTAATCTGCTCCAGTACTTGCTGACCGGGCATATCCGGGAGAGAGTAATCTAGTGTTATAATGGAAGGATTCTTCTGCAGGTTATTGATGCAGTCCTTTCCGGTTGTAAAGAACTCAACTTCGTAATCGGGATTGAGCCCCAGCACGTACTTGATGAACTTGGTATAAGCCTGGTCGTCCTCGACTACAAAAATTTTAACCGGTTCCTTATCGTACATGTGTGTATATTGAACGAGTTAAAAATACGTCAGTTTTTTTAATAGTTAAATGTTCCTGAAAAAGGTTTATTTAGAGCTTTTAAGCCATAACCAACCATTTTAGCATATGGTAACAGAATTAGCAACACTATCATCCGGTGAACTTGAACTTGTATACAAAGCTCCCTTGCTTGTTTGTATTCTGATTGCCGGAGCCGATGGCGACATTGATCGGAAGGAGATTAAAAAAGCCATAACGGTGGCGCAGAAAAAGCAAACCGGTGCCGATTCCGTATCTGTTTT
>CAZHQP010000185.1:0-5794 GCA_964534735.1 uncultured Roseivirgaceae bacterium | reverse complement strand
GCAGAATATTTTCAAATATGATTTTAAATGGATTTCAGGCTGTTGCCGAAGGTAAAATCCCAATCATTGATATTCAACTTGAAGCAAGCGGCTCTTATTTCAGTGTTTTAATTTCTGATAATGGCTCGGGTATTGAACGTGAACTTGTTGATAAGATCTTTTTGCCGCACTTCACAACCAAGAAAACAGGTTCAGGTTTAGGCCTGGCGATTGCCAAGCAAGGCATTGAACAAATGGGTGGTAAAATATCCTTTAAGACCTCGCCTGAAGGTACAATTTTCAGGATCGATCTCCCCCAAAATACCTGATTTTCAAAGTAATATGGACGGGATTTAATGGACACGTAAGTCGCGGCTGAGCAACTTTCGCGGAGTTTATAGGTCTTTGGTAAAAATCCGTCAATCATGTTAAAAAACTACCTGCTTATCACGTTCCGCAACTTATTCCGGACCAAGGCATTTTCACTGATTAATATTGTTGGGCTGGCATTGGGCATATCGTGCAGCTTTATTATTTTTTTATGGGTGAAGGATGAAGTGAATACGGATCAGTTTCACGTGAATAACGACAGGCTTTACCGGGTTATGGAAAACCAATTCTATACCAATGGATCAGTCTTCACTTTATCGTCAACGCCCGGGCCCATGGCTCCCGTGATCAAGGAAAAATATCCTGAAATTGAGTCGGCTACCAGAATTACCTGGTCAGAAAAAAGACTTTTTATGATCGGTGATAAATCTTTTTACCAGAATGGAAGATTTGTTGATCCTGATTTTTTGCTCATGCATACATTTCCGCTTGTGAAAGGAGATGCACATAAAGCGTTGAATGATGTGTATTCGATTGTAGTTAGCAGGGCGATGGCACAAAAATATTTTGGTGTTGAAGACCCAATGGGAAAAGTGCTCGTTATGGATAATCACGACAGTTTTACGATTACCGGAGTCCTGGATGATATTCCGGAAACTTCGTCTATGAAATTTGATTTCCTGATTCCATTCTCATTTTACTATAAAATAAATGAACAATGGCTGAATCAATGGGGGAACAATAACATCTGGACTACTATCCTGCTGAAAAAAGGAACAGATGCTTCTGCATTTGGTGAAAAACTGAAATTTGAGATCAGAGCCCATACCGAAAGCGCAAATAATATTGAACTTATTATTCAGCCGCTGAAAGACGCTTACCTCTATGGGAAATTTGAGAATGGGAAAGTTGTTGGCGGAAGAATAGAAAACGTTCAAATGTTTTCAGTGGTTGCAGTACTCGTACTAATCATTGCGAGCATTAATTTTATGAACCTGACTACCGCACAATCGTCAAGGCGTGCGAAAGAAGTTGGTCTGCGTAAAACTATCGGTGCGGTTCGCGGTCAACTTGCAGCACAGTTCATGGGTGAGTCAATTATTATGGTAATTCTATCATCATTTGCAGCGGTGTTCATAACACTAGCTCTGATCCCTGTCTTTAATAATATAGCAGAGAAAAAATTAAGCCTTTTGCTGGTCGATACTGAAATGATACTCATCTTCACCGGCATTATTCTGTTTACGGGTCTTGTTTCCGGAAGTTACCCGGCCCTGTATGTTTCGGGTTTTAATCCGGGGCGTGTGTTAAAAGGACAAATTAAAAGTGGACGTGGAGCATCTAATTTTCGTAAGATTCTGGTTGTTGGCCAGTTTGTATTATCCATTATACTTATCATCAGCACCCTTGTAGTGTTCCGACAGATGAAATTTGTTGATAATAAGGATATAGGATTCAACCGGAAAAATATAGTTTATATGTGGATGCACGGAGACATGCACAAGCATCAGGAAATTATCCGGCAAGCATTATTAAATGATCCATCCATTGAAGCTGTAACACTCTCCAGCGTGAATCCTCTGGCATTCGGAAACTCATCATCCAACCTTTTCTGGGAAGGAAAAGAACCCGATGATCGCATACTTTTCTCAAACTTCTCAGCCGACTATGAATTTGTAGAAACGATGCAGATGGAAATTGTTGAAGGAAGAACATATGACCGAAAATTTATTTCTGATACTGCAAACTTTATCATTAATGAAACAGCAAAAAGAGCTATGGGCTTTGAAAATGCTGCAGAGCAACCATTAACGGTTTGGGGAGACAGAAAGGGAAAAGTAATTGGTGTTGTAAAAGATTTTAATTTTCAATCAATACATTCTAAGGTTGAACCTTTATTTATAATGCTTCACCCTAAATGGTTTAGTGCAATTTTTATCCGGTACAGGGATGGGCAACTCCATCAAACCATCCAGGCGATGGAAAAGATTAGTCATCAGTATGCGGCTGCTTACCCGTTTGAATATAAAATCATGAACGATGACTGGGATAATCTGTACAAAAGCGAGAGCCGTGACAGTAGTTTATTTACCTACTTCGCGGTATTGTCTATTGTAATTTCCTGTCTTGGTTTATTCGGACTCTCTGCGTTTTCCGCGGAGCAACGTACAAGGGAGCTTGGTGTGCGGAAAGTACTTGGTGCCAGTGTGCCAGGGCTGATGCAATTATTGGCAAAAGAATTTACGGTGCTCGTGACTATTGCTGCAGTCGTTGGCTGCCCGGCCGGCTGGTATTTGATGAACCAATGGCTTCAGAAATTCGCCTATCACATTGATGTAGGCTACGAAACATTGATTGTTGCTTCTGTAACATGCCTGTTCATTACGTTACTTACGGTGAGTTATCACTCGGCAAAAGTGGCTATGAACGATCCTGTAAAAAGCTTACGGTACGAGTAGTTATTTATCGCGCATAGCGATCATAACTTTGTTAGCGAAGACGAAGTCATCAAGCTCTTTAACGCCTGAGTGAACAATGTCATTTTTGTTGCCTTCCCAAAGCTTATCGCCTTTGTAGAGGAACATGATGTTTTCACCGATCCCCATTACAGAGTTCATATCATGGGTAACAACCACAGTCGTGGTGCCATAATCAGAAGTAATGTCTGCGATCAGTTCATCAATCAGGATAGACGTTTGCGGATCAAGGCCAGAGTTTGGTTCATCGCAAAATAGATACTTTGGATTATTAACAATCGCGCGTGCAATGCCCACGCGCTTTTTCATCCCACCGCTTAGTTCGGACGGCATTTTTTTATTGGCATTTTGCAGGCCTACGCGATTGAGGCAAAGATTGACACGATCAAATTTTTCATCGCGCGGCATTTTCGCCAGAAGATCTAACGGAAACTTTACATTCTCTTCAACAGTTTTAGAATCAAACAATGCGCCACCCTGGAAGAGCATCCCGATCTCCCTGCGCACTTCTATTTTCAAATCTTTATCTCCCTGTGTAAAATTTCTTCTGTCGTAAAGTACACTTCCTTCATCCGGCTCGACAATCTCCACAATGCATTTTAATAACACACTTTTTCCGGTACCGCTGGCGCCAATAATCAGGTTAGGCTTTCCTTTCTGGAATACACCACTTATACCGTTCAGGATTTTCCGGTCGCCAAATGATTTCGTTATATTTTGAAGCTCGATCATGGTGCGAGGAGTAGTTGAGCGAGTAAATAATCAGCAATAAGGATCGCAATTACACTGCTGGTTACAGCCTGTGTGCTGGACTGACCAACTTCCAGTGCTCCGCCTTCTGTATAATATCCTTTAAAGGATGAGATCGATGAAACAAGGAATGCAAACACGAACGATTTAATCAATGCAAAGGTGATGGTAAACGGATTGAACGCATAGCGTAATCCATACACATAATCGGTTGGTGAAATAAAACTTGAAAAGTAGGCAACAATGTACCCGCCAACTAATGCGCATACAATTGATAGAATCACCAATAGAGGATACATCAGCAGTGAAGCGAGAATTTTAGGGAACACCAAATACGAAACTGAATTTATTCCCATAACCTCAAGAGCATCTACCTGTTCGGTAATGCGCATAGTTCCTAAATTACCGGCCATACTTGACCCCACCTTTCCTGCATAGATAATTGCCATGATCGTAGGTGCCAGCTCAAGCACAGCCATCTCGCGAACCACCTGAGAGATCACATACTTCGGAATGTAGGGAGCAATCAGGTTAAAAGCCGTTTGCACGGTTGTTACAGCACCCATGAAGGTAGACACAAGTGCGAACAGCATGATCGAATTGATCCCGATCAAAACGCATTCTTCTACGGTTAGCCGGTAGTAGGTGCGGAAAGATTCGCGGTTAACGAACAGTGTTCCCAGAAAAATAAAATACTTACCTAATTCCTTCATTGGGGGCTACGCAGCAAAATATACTATCTTGCTAAAGATACCAAAAATGCAAGACAGCGCTAATTTAGCGATCTTTTGCACCCAAATAATCATATTCAGATGGCTAAACTTATCGTAATCACAGGCGGCAGTAAAGGAATCGGAAGGGCTATTGCGGAGCGATTTGCGCAAGCCGGTTTTGATATAGCAGTCTGCGGACGAAATGCAGATGATTTATTAAAACTCAGGACGGAATTGTTAAAAATTAACTCTTCCTGTAAAGTCCACATCCTCCCAGCGGATATGTCGTTGAAAAATGAGGTTATGGCGTTCGCAAAATTTGTGAAAGAAATCAATCAACCGATTGATATCCTCGTGAATAATGCCGGCCATTTTATCCCTGGCTCAATTGCGACTGAGGTAGAAGGAGCATTAGAGAAGATGATGCAGGCAAATCTGTACAGTGCCTATCACATGACGCGCGGTTTGGTCGAAGGAATGATGTTGCGAAAATCTGGTCATATTTTTAACATGTGTTCCATTGCCAGTATTAAAGCCTATTCGAACGGAGGCTCATATGCGATTACAAAATTTGCTCTGCTCGGATTTTCAAAATGTCTGAGAGAAGAGCTTAAGGAATTCGGCATCCGCGTTACGGCCATTTTGCCAGGTGCTACCCGAACTGCAAGCTGGGACGGAGTTGACCTGCCTGATGAACGATTTATGAGCACGGAAGACGTGGCTGAAACGGTTTATTCAGCGTATTCCTTGTCAGGCAGAAGTGTGGTAGAGGAAATTATTATTCGGCCTCAATTAGGCGACATTTGATTCCAGACACCTGAACAAAATCCCATTCCTAACCGTTAACTTTACGGAAATCACATTAGCGTGAATTTAGTTACAACCACTAAGCAATACTGTAACAGCCTGACGGAATACAGTCGCAGAAAAACCATCGAAGTAAAGATCGGGGACGTGCCAATGGGTGGCGACAACCCCATTCGGTTACAATCGATGACTACCATTGACACTATGAATACCATGGGTTCGGTGGAACAAGTATTGCGTATGGTCGCTTCCGGGTGTGAATACGTTCGGATCACAGCGCCCAGCCTTAAAGAGGCTCAGAATCTTGAAGCAATAAAAAAGGAGCTCCTCATTCGCGGATGCACCGTTCCGCTTGTAGCGGACATTCACTTTACACCCAATGCAGCAGAGCTTGCCGCCCGAATTGTTGAGAAAGTCAGGATTAACCCTGGCAACTACGCTGACAAGAAACGTTTTGAAACAATCGAGTATACTAACGATTCATATGACTCAGAGCTTGAACGCATTCGGCAAAAATTTACCCCGCTTGTAAAGATTTGTAAGGAGTACGGTACGGCTATGCGTATCGGTACGAACCATGGCTCATTGTCGGACAGGATATTGAGCCGCTATGGTGATACCCCGCTGGGAATGGTTGAGTCTGCACTTGAGTTCTTACGAATCTGTCAGGACCTTGATTATCATCAGATATCTCCACCATTCGAAGATCGGCAATCACACGTGGCACATGATGATGAC
>CAZHQP010000184.1:0-5828 GCA_964534735.1 uncultured Roseivirgaceae bacterium | reverse complement strand
ACATTGAGATTCAAAGTCCACTCAAAAAACCTCAATCAGATAGAAATGTGTGCCACGTATTGGCATTTTTTGGGCGGACTTTGGCTATATTTGTTCCTGTTCCTATTATTGAGTCGTTAATAAAAGCTTTAACATAATCACGATGTCACATACCTCACCCATTGTTGTGCCAGCTCCCGGAAAAACCGAATGGGATGGCGGAGTATCACCGATGAACGCGAGCTACGGCAAGCTCATGATGTGGTTCTTCCTGCTGTCGGATGCATTTTCATTCTCGGCACTCTTGATCACGTACGGATTGGTCCGCTCTTCGCACCAGGCCTACACGGGTACGGTTGAGGCTTTTAAATTTTCACAGGCTTATTGGCCAATCCCGGAAAAAGTATTTGAAGCAATTCCATTCTTTGATGTACATGCCCCACTCGTATTCGTAGGGATTATGACATTTATCCTGATCATGAGTTCTGTAACAATGGTATTGGCGGTTGAGGCTGGCCAGCGCATGGATCGCAGAGCGGTTGAGAAATGGATGCTTTGGACAATCCTCGGGGGTATTTGCTTTTTGAGCTGCCAGGCATGGGAGTGGAGTCACTTTATCCATGGAGCACATGTTGGGGATGCGGTAGCGGAAGGAACACAGTTCTTTGGCGCTAACCTCAAACAAAATCAATATGGTCCTCCTGATTTTGCAGACTTCTTTTTCTTCATAACAGGCTTCCACGGCTTCCACGTATTCAGCGGGGTGCTGCTGAACTTCCTGATTTTCTACAATACCGTAACCGGTGTTTATGAACGGAGGGGCCACTACGAAATGGTTGAGAAGGTTGGATTATACTGGCACTTCGTTGATCTGGTGTGGGTATTCGTGTTCACGTTCTTTTATCTTGTCTAACGCTTTTAATTCTTACCAATAATGGCACATTCAGAACATACTTCAACTGTAACTGTATTACCTCCGGATAAAGCCCGGATCAAAAAACTCTGGACAGTTGCGTTGATCTTAGGGGTTATCACGGCTATTGAATTTGCGGTAGCATTTTTGGTTCCGCATGAAATGAAGGATGTTCGGGTATGGACCTTTATCCTGATGACGATTGTAAAGGCAGCGTATATCGTGGGTGAGTTCATGCACTTACGCCACGAAACAAAAGTATTGATGTGGTCAATCCTGATCCCGATCGTGTTTATCGTTTGGATGCTGGTTGCCTTTGTTTACGAAGGGTTCGCCATTGGAGCTGTACGATAGATATTAATCAAGTAATTAAAAATAAGGCTTAAGTTTTCTTAAGCCTTATTTTTTGAGTTTAATTGCCGGAGTATGAAGAAAGGATTGTTCATGTTTTTAGCCCTGATGCTGCCGGTATTAATCTTCCTGTTTTTGAAATCGTTTGGGAAAAATGAGTTTGCAGTTCCTGTTTTATTTTCGGATTCGGTAAGCGCTCCGGTTGCATGTTCCGTCTATGCGTACAAAGCTCCCTATGTTATTGAAGATAGTGTTCTCCAAAAATTAACGTGGAAGGAAAGCGATTCGCTGACAATTATAGTATTTGAGGATGACAACAAGATAAATCAGCATGAACGGAAAATTCAGCTTTCGCGAGTGTTTACTGAATTTAAAAACGTTCCGCTCCAGGTCATCCGGATTTATGGCGGTCAACATGTTGGTGTTACAGAAAATACCACTGATAGAATCCCGAGTTTATTATTTAGTGAATCTGAATTTCAGACTGCCCGGGATTGTATTTTTCTGCTGAGCAAATCAAACGATGCCGTGCTTGTTGACCGGCATAAAAGAATTCGCGGTCAGTACAATCTGCTTAAACGCGAAGATGCTGACCGGATGATTATGCAGGAAATGAATATTTTACTTAAGCGATATTAATGCAACCTACTCCCGCACCTTCGCAGCCTTACCGGAAACTCATCATTGCAGTATCGATCGTTATTCCGGTTGTTGTTGCTGCACTCTTCAAGGTTAAAATCCCTGGATACAACCTTTCATTTTTGCCACCCATTTATGCTTCTATAAACGGACTTACCGCAATCCTGTTACTTGTAGCTGTCAGAGCCATAAAGAAGGGAAACCGTACACTCCACGAATGCATAATGAAGGTTTGTATCGGCCTTTCACTTTGCTTTCTGATCATGTATGTAGCCTATCACATGACAAGTGAGTCAACACCCTTTGGTGGGGTAGGCGCCATACGATATGTCTATTTTTTCATCCTGATAACGCACATTCTCCTGTCCATTATTATTATCCCAATGGTTTTATTCACCTTTGTTTGGGCTATTTACGGAGATTTTGTACGTCATACGAAACTTTCCAGGGTCACTTTTCCGTTATGGTTGTACGTGGCCGTAACAGGCGTTATTGTATATTTGATGATCAGTCCGTATATGCATAATCCATGAAAAACAGATTGCTAAAAAGCTTAATCGTATTAGTCTTTATGGTAAGCGTATCTTTCGCTTCACTGGCGCAGTGTGCAATGTGCAGAACACAGCTTGAAAATAATGTGAGCAACGGAAATCCGGGTATTGCAGCAGGTATCAATACAGGTATTCTATATCTTCTTTCGATGCCATACCTGAGCATTTTAGTGATAGGATATTTCTGGTATAAAAGCAGTAAGAAAAATGCAAACACCCGGCTACACAAGGGCATTACTGCAGGGTAAATGTCCTCAATGCCATACAGGAGACATCTTTAAATATCCAATCTCCGGACATCTCTGGAAGTTCAATCAGATGAATACCGAATGTCCACATTGCAAGGTTCGGTTGGAGCCAGAACCAGGCTTTTATCAGGGCGCGATGTATGTCGGATATGGATTTACCATGATTTGTATTATCCTGGTGAGCATAGTTTTATACGCCACGAATTATGCCTCAGAATGGCTTTATATAGGTGTAATTGTTGCGCTGCTGGTTTTGTTTGTACCCCTCAATTATCGCTATTCAAGAATCATCTATTTATACATGTTTGGCGGCATTAAATTTGATCCGGATTACGTACGATAGAGTTATTTAGTAACTTTAGTGATCCGGTAACACTTGAAAAAAAACTCATTTATTCTGCTTGGATTATGCCTGCTGTTCATAATAGCGGGAATTATCACAGCCTTTCATGTCGGCAAACCTGCGTCTTCGGAAAGCATTGCGCAGCAAGTGCAGCGAAACCTTGTTCGTCTTCTGAATGAAACTGATCATCAGGCTGATGGTCAGTTGGCAAGGGTTAGCCAGGGCAAATCGCTTTCCGGATCGGCTACACAGTTTTTGCTTATAAATGATGAGAAGATCCTTGAATGGACTGATAATCATTTTATTCCGTCATACTACACGCTTTCCGGAGATTATAAACAACGCTATCTCAAGCTTGCCTCCGGAGATTTTATCCTTACCAAATATGTGATTGATTCAGTGCGGAGCCTGGTTGCGATTATCCCGCTTCATATTCAGTATAAAATCAGTAACGATTATCTGCCTGCGTACTGGAACCCGAAAATTTTTGAAGGAGATCAGGTATTGATTCGTCAACCTGAATCTGAACGAGGTGTGCCCGTGGTGGTGAATAGCCAGGTTGTATTTAAAGTTCTTCCGGCTCATGAGGCCAGATCAGGCGCAACAGTTAATCTGAGTGCCATAGGTTTATTTTGTATCGCATTAGCTTTATTAATTGTCTTGCTGATTAAGTGGATAAAAAGTATTGCACCTGGTCATCCTGTTTACGGATTTATTGTTCTGACAGTCTCCATTGTTGTTATTAGAGCGATTATGATTGTAACCCGGTTTCCCTTCCGGTTCTCAGCGCTTCACCTGTTCGATCCCAAGGACTTTGCATCATCCCAGTTTAACCCTTCCCTGGGTGATATGCTGCTGAATGCTGCCGGACTGCTGCTATTGTGTTTCTATCTCCTGAGAAATTATGAACGTTTTACGTTTTTATCGAAGCCGGGTAGTTGGGTGGTCACTGTCTTTAGCGCACTGGGCATTTTCTTTGGAATACTTTATCCGTCTATTGTATCACAAACTATTTATAACAACTCAGCAATTACCCTGAGTATTTCTCAATCGCTGGATTTTGATTTACTGAGAACCGCAGCTTTTGTCCTGCTCGTGATATCCTGGATAAGCGCTTTTCTATTTGTTCATGTATTGATGAAGTTGCTTACCCGGAATGAAAATCTCAGGCAGATCAGTTTATCCCTTGTCATGGGGTGTCTGATTTTTATTTTAATCAATGAATTTACAGGTCAGAGTTATTTTGTTCCGGCTTTAGTCTCAATCGTTTATCTTATTATTATTTTATCGTTTACAGCTTATAACTCGCTTGCACGTTTTCAATACGCTACGTTTGTATATTTTTTCCTGACGGTTATTTCTTTTTCCATAACCGGTACGGCTTCCATTGTATATTTTGAAAATCACCGTAAGGCCGAAAATCAGCAAAGGTTTGCGGAGAATTTTCTGGTAGAACGTGATTATTTTGGAGAGTACCTGATGCGTGAAGCTGCGGACAAGATAGCCAAGGATGCCTTTATTGTTGCGAGATTAACGAGTCCGTTTCTCGGAAAGGAAGCGATCAGGCATAAGATTAAGCAAGTATCTCTGTCCGGATATTTTAACCGGTATACGGTTACAATCACGCTGTACGATCAATCCGGCTCTCCGCTGCTGGAGGAGCATGATACAATTAACTATCACGAGCTTTCGAAGAGATATAGCACCGATTTGTTTAAAACAGACTATAGAAATGTATTTTATATTTCAGATCGTGAAGACCGAACAGTAAAGAAATATGTTGTTCTGGTGCCGATTAAAAGAAATGCCCTTATCCTCGGCTATGTAGGCCTCGATCTCGCGCTTAAGAAAGTTATTCCGGAAAATGTATATCCTGAGCTGCTCGTTGATAATCGATTTCAGCAGGGATATCGTCCGCAGGAATTAAGCTATGCAGTTATTTCAAGCTCACAAGTTGAGTATAGTGCTGGTAATTTTAATTATGAATCTTTAATCAGGAGTGATCTGGCCAATGTGGATTTGTATTCTCAAGGTATTTTACGGGATGGATATTTGCATGTAGGAGTGGAAGATATTACCGGCCGGGTAGCCATTGTATCATCTGCAGCGCAGCCCTTTATATATCAGCTTTCAGATTTTTCATTTCTTGTTTTACTTGGCATTGGTGCAGTACTTGTTTTTTTATTGATTGAGGGAGTTTTGCACTATTCCGGCACTCGAAATCTTTTCTTTTCTGCGCGTATTCAATTGATCCTTAACCTGGCTTTCTTCTTGCCGCTTGTTGCTGTCTGCATCATTACATTAGGATTGACAGCTAAATCTTCCCGCGAACAGCTTAAGGAAGAGTTTTTGAGTAAAGCGAACCAGTTTGCCAAGACCGTAGCACTTACAATTAGAGATAATGATTCGGGTAATGATGAAGAGTTTGAAAATGAATTTAAAAATGTAACCACGCTCGCAAACCTGGATGCAAACCTGTATGCAGTAAGCGGAGAACTGATCACTACCAGTCAGCCGTTAATTTTTGAAAATCAATTACTCGCACCGTATGTGGATCCGGGTGTAATCCGAAGGATGAAACGGGGAGAAGCCAGTTTCGTAGCAACCGATCATGCCGGTGATCTTGAATTCTACGTTGCGTATTCAAAAGTTCTTTCCCCTGACACAGGCACTATGCTCGGGATTCTGGGGATTCCGTTTTTTCAGTCGGGTGCATCGCTTTCAAGAATGCAGATAACTGTATTGGCCAACATCATTTCAATCTTTACACTCATTTTTATTGTTTTGCTGGTCGTTTCATTTTT
>CAZHQP010000183.1:0-5934 GCA_964534735.1 uncultured Roseivirgaceae bacterium | reverse complement strand
TGCTGTTTGAAGAAGCTGCCGGAATTTCCAAGTTTAAAAAGCGCAAGAAGGAAACGCTGAAGAAGCTTGAAGATACAGATACCGATCTTGAACGTGTAGAAGATTTGCTGTTCGAGATTGAGAAGAATATGAAAAGCCTCGAGAAGCAGGCCAAGCAGACCGAGAATTATTATAAGATCAAGGAAGACTACAAAGACAAAAGCATTGTTCTTGCGAAAGTTGTTGTTGATAAGCAAAAGGAAAAATTCAGCACAATCAATCAACAGGTGCAGGATGAGAACGATCGCAAGATCAAGCTTGCAACAGATATTGCGGAGAAAGAAGCTTCCATCGAAAGCTCAAAGGCAGAGCTGATCATTAAAGAGAAAACACTTTCAACGCGCCAGAAAACAATTAATGAATTTGTTTCAAAAATCCGTCATTACGAAAGTGAGAAGCAGATTAAAAACGAACGGTTAAAGTACCTGAATGATCGCGCGATCAATCTTCGTGATCAGATCGATCAGGACAAGAAAAGCAACGAGCGAGCGCGGTTCAGCATTCAAAGCCTGGAAACCGAACGTGAAGCTGCAGAACAAATCCTGCAGGAGATTTCTAACAAGCTTGAGGTTTTAAAGGCTGAATACGAAGAACAAAAGAAAGTAACTTCTGACCTTCAGACTGAATCTGATGCATTGCGCCATGTTCAGCGTGAAAAGCAAGAGGAAAGCTTTCAAATAAATAAAGCTGTCGAAATCCGCGAGATCCAGGTTTCATCTTTCAAGCAGGAACTGGAGCGCACCACCACCGATACGAATCAACAAAGCGCAAGCCTGGTTGAGTTTGAAAAGAAATTAGTTGAGTTACAGGAAGAGCTTACACATAAAAACAATGAGCTCACCGTACTGAAGCAAGCGGAAGAAGAAGGTGAAGAACGGATTCTCAATACAGAGAAGACGATCGACATGATCCGTGAGGAGCTTAACCTCACAAACCGGAAGCTCGATGCGCGTCAGAATGAATACAACCTGACAAAATCACTGGTTGAAAATCTGGAAGGTTTTCCGGAAGCGATCAAATTCTTAAAGAAGAAAATCGCGAAGAATGCTCCGCTCCTTTCGGATATCTTAACATGTTCAGAAGAATATCGCGTTGCGATTGAAAACTACCTCGAGCAATATCTCAACTATTACATTGTTGATCACGAATCGGAAGCATACGAGGCAATCAATATTCTAAGCGATGCTTCTAAAGGAAAAGCACATTTCTTTATTCTTGATACGTTCGAGCGATTTGATGCTACTCCAACCCGTATTTATGATAACGCTTTCCCGGCTACCCAGATTATAGAATTCGATCCGAAGTACCGGAAGCTGATGTCGTTCATCCTCGACAAAGTTTATGTGTATGAGGGTGATCCGAGAAACATTCCGCTGGAAGACGAAAGCACATTTATTACCAAGAGCGGTAAGTTTACAAAACGAAGATTCAGTATTTCCGGAGGATCAGTAGGATTGTTTGAAGGAAAGAAGATTGGTCGTGCAAAAAATCTCGAGAAACTTGATAAAGAGATCAGAGAGCTTACCGCTAAGCTTGATGAAATCCGTTCAAGCCTGGTGCAACGCCAGGGTGATCTTGAGCGTATGAAGTCAAACAAGATGCGTCATCAAATTGATGAGCTTCAGACTTCCATCCGTCAGGTGAATGAGGAGTATGTTTCTGTGCGCACGAAGAGTGAGCAGTTCTCAAACATGCTGAGCAATGCCGGCTTACGCAGAGAAGATATCCTTGAAAAAGTTGATACATTATTAAAAGAGCTTGATGAGCTGAAACCGAAAGCACTTGAATTCCAACACTCTTTACATGAGCAGGAAACCAAGCTGGTTGAACTTACAGAGAAACTTTCATCACAAAACGATTTACTCGGACAGAAATCTGCCGCGTTCAATGAGCAGAATATTTTCTTCCATCAGCAGGAGAACCGCGTAAAAAGTACCGATCAGGAAATTCGTTTCAAGCAGGAGTCAATGCAGCAAAGCAGCCAGCGTATTGAGCTGAATGTTGATGAACTCAAGAAGAACGAGGAAGAAGTTAAGATTATCATCGAGACTACGCAAAGCAATGATGAAGAGCTGATCGGCATGTATACCGAAAAGGAGAACATGGAGAAAGGCCTGAGCGAAGCGGAAAAAGAATACTACGAAGCCCGCGGTAATATTGATGTGATTGAAAAAGAACTTCGTGAAGCCCAGCATGCGCGTCAGAATATCGACAGCATTTTGATGGAGCTTCAGAATACACTGAACGAAAGCAAAATGCAGCTGAACTCGGTGAAGGAGCGTTTATCCGTAGAATTTAACATTGATCTTGATTCTGTCATTCAGCAAACCACTCCGGAAGAAGAAGAACTGCTGAAACTACAGGATGAAGAAAAGCTTCGCCACGAGATCAGTAAAACGCGTGAGCGTCTTGATAACATGGGGCCGATCAACCCGATGGCAATGGAAGCTTACATGGAGATCAAGGAACGCAATGATTTCATTATCACTCAAAAAGATGATCTGATCAAAGCGAAAGAATCTTTGCTTGCCACTATCTCAGAAATTGAAGGTGTTGCGAGTGAAACGTTCATGGATGCGTTCAATAAAATCAAAACTTCATTCATTGAAGTATTCCGATCGTTATTTACCGAGGGCGATGAGTGTGACCTGAAATTAACGGATCCAACAAACCCGCTGGAATCAGAAATCGAAATCATTGCGAAACCTAAAGGCAAGCGGCCGTTATCCATCAACCAGCTTTCAGGTGGAGAGAAAACACTCACCGCTACCGCCCTGCTGTTCTCGATGTACTTACTGAAGCCGGCTCCGTTCTGTATCTTCGATGAAGTTGACGCTCCATTGGATGACGCTAACATTGATAAGTTCAATAATATTATCCGGAAGTTCAGCAACGATTCACAGTTTGTGATCGTTACCCACAACAAGCGCACGATGAGCACTACCGATGTGATCTATGGTATTACCATGATCGAGAAAGGTGTGAGCCGCGTGGTTCCTGTTGATTTGAGAGAATTGGCGTAAGATCTTAGGCATTAGTAATTAGGCAATCACAAATACTTAATTACTAATGCCTATTTGTTTACTCATGTTTCAGTGTATCGGCCGGATTAACTAACGCAGCCTTAATCGCGTGATAGCTTACGGTTGCGAGCGCAATGATCAAACCTGCAAGCGTACTGAAAGCAAACAGTTCCCATCCTATTGTTATCGCAAACTTAAAGCTGCTCAGCCATTTATTCATGGCATACCATGACAATGGCACTGCCAATACAAAAGCAATCAGGGCAAAGAAAACAAATTGTTTATTGAGCAGAACAAAGATGCTGCCTAGTTGAGCACCCATTACCTTTCTGACACCAATTTCCTTGGTCCGGTTAATCGCGTTGATACCGGCCAATCCAAACAATCCAAGGCAGGCAATCATAATTGCAAAAACGGTTGACAACCCCATAATTTTGGACCAGCGGGTGTGCTTGTCATATTGAGCCGCAACATCTTCATCCACGAAGGTATATTCAAATGGACGATCAGGATATAAACTCAGCCACGCCTTCCGGACTTTTTCAATTTTTTCAGGCGTATTTTCAGGCGTGAGCTTGATCATAATGTTGGTTAGCATTCCATTGTTTAATGAAATAAACATCGGCTCAATGGCATGCTCGAGCGACATAAAATGATAATCCTTCATTACTCCGATTACCGGGGATCCCAGGCCAACGGTATCCTCCTGCCAGTTTAAATGTTCACTCATAGGATCAGTCCACTTCATGTCTTTAACTAATGCCTCATTAACAATAACCCCTAAAGAATCCGAGACACGTTCATCAAAATTCCGGCCTTCCTTCAATGTAATATTGAGTAACGGGATATATTCAGTATCCACACCATACACAAACGCATCTTTATTTTCTCCATTGATTTTATAACCATACCGTGACCAGCCTTTGTTGAAGGCTGCTGTTACACCTGATACTGCTACCACTGCCGGGTCGCTTTTCAGGGCATTCCGAACAGCTGCTACAGTTTGATTGGCTTCCGCATTCCAACCGGTTTGTGTGGGAACGACAATTATTTGTTCACGATCAAAGCCCAGGTCCTTTGTTGTGATGAAATACATCTGCCGGTACATAATTACCGAACAAATGATCATACACGCTGACAGAAAAAACTGAAACACAACCAATGGTTTTGTAAAGCCAGCCTGAAGCTTGGATGTAGACCGCCCTTTTAAAACCACTGCGGGTAAGAATCCGGATAAAAATATAGCCGGGTAACTGCCAGCCAACAATCCAACAACTGTTGCCAGCATGAAAGTGATTCCAATAACCGGTAGTACCGATTGATACGTTAATTCAATCCCCTTACTTGTAAACTCATTGAAATATGGAAGGAACAAAACAACAAATCCGAGCCCAATAACCATAGATCCCAATGCAAGCAAAAGCGATTCAAACGTGAACTGCCACGCAATTTGTTTCTTCTGTGCACCAACCACTTTTCTTACACCAACCTCTACCCTGCGTGAAGCTGAGGTAGTCAGCGAAAGTGAGACATAATTTATGCACGCAATAACCAAAATCAGGATAGCTATTCCGCTTAGTATCCAGGAATACATCGGGTCGCTTCCTCTATCCCAATAAACACCTTTTGCCAAATGAATATCGGACAGGTTTTGATACGTATAAACCCTGGGTTCAACACCTTCTGGTGATTTAAGCCATTCGCGCCAGCCAGCCTTGCTTTTTGCCTGATACTTGTTCAGTATGGTATCGAGCTGAACTTTTAACTGCTGCGGATCGCTGCCGTGTGATAGCTGTACAAATGTCGGGAAAGATGAATTACCCCAATTCTCACGGCTTCTTAGAAACCAGGGCAAAGCATCCATCATTACCAGCATCTCAAAGGTAAGACTGGAGTTAGCAGCAGGCGCCTCGATAATCGCGGTCACCGTCATAGGCACTACCCTTCCATCGAAATCCAGTGTAAACGTTTTACCGATCGGGTCATCATCGCCAAAATATTTTTTAGCTACCTCCGGTGTAAGCACAACATCTGATACTTTGCGAAGAGGTTTTTCGCGATCACCCGCTAAAATTGAGAAAGAAAACATCTTAAAGAAGCCGGTATCTACGGAAGCAAATTTTTGCGTGAAATTCTTGCCTTCGTACCGCATCACGCCCTGGTTGTAATTGTTGAAGCGCGTCATATGCTGAACAGCGGAGTATTCATCAAGCAATACTTCTCCAAGCTTTGCCGGCATGTACGGATTACTTGAATAAAAATCCTTCTCTCCTTCTTTGAATTTTTCCGGATCAAATTGTGTTGTCAGAAGTTGATAGATGTCTTCTTTATTTTCATGAAACTGATCAAAGCTTTTCTCATCCTGAACATAGAGATAGATCAGTGTGCAAAAGGCAATGGCAACACTTAAACCGAATGCATTGATAAACGAATACAGTTTCCGCTTCACAATGTTGCGCGAGGCAACCTTCATATAATTTCCAAGCATACTGATATTGATTAGTTCCTTATTAAATTTATTTCTAAGAATGATACCCGGCCTGAAGAATTTCAGGACATTCCAGGCAAGTGTTAATTTTGCTTTCCTTATTCCCTTTATCTTTACATCGGCTTCATAATCTTCCAGCAAGTCACCTTCGATGCCTTCATATAAGGCAGGCGGACAAAACCATTCGAGAAACCGTAAGATGATCCTTGGGGCAGTCTTTACTTTCATTTCCCTTTTAAATACCAACTATTTTCAATTGCGGAATCAGCTTCCACAAATCCATTCGGGATTCTTTCATCGCGCGAAGCATCGAAAGGCCGGCATTGGTTACCGTGAAAATTCTTTTGCGTCTTCCACCGCGCACATGGGTTGCCCCGCCCATCT
>CAZHQP010000182.1:0-5957 GCA_964534735.1 uncultured Roseivirgaceae bacterium | reverse complement strand
CTTTAATATTAGAGCGTGACTGTTGCTGACCCTGGTTTGAATGTTGATTGAAATTGATATGTAGTGTGTGAAATGGAAATTCAGTGAATGAATTCAAGCAGCAGACAGAGTAACTAAATTCAGCAGGGGTAAGATTATTCGTTTAGAGGCTTGGGCCAGCCGTTGATGCCACAAGTATAGGCTAAAATTGAATACAAACAAATAAATGTGCAGAATTTGTTCGTTTTAGGGGCTTTCAGTCCGCCCAAACAACTAATTTTACAGCCTATTTAATTTGAAGAAAATGCTACAGGTTGCTGTTATTCGCGAACACCGCGACACTATGATTGCCGGACTTAAGAAGCGTGGGCTTAGCCCTGAAGGCCTGATTGACGAGGCAATCCGCCTGGACGATGAACGTAAGAGAACACAGCAGCTGGCGGACGATCTTAAAGCAAAATCCAATTCCGAATCTAAGCGTATTGGTGAACTGATGAAAAGCGGTAAGGCCGATGAAGCAACGTCCCTGCGCGCTGCCATTGCGAAGGATAAAGATGCGATTAAAAAATATGAGGAAGACCTGGCTTCTTTTGAAGATCAGTTATTGAAGCATCTTTATAAGATCCCGAACGTACCGCATTCAAAAGTACCAGCCGGTAAAACCCCGGAAGAAAATCTTACGGTGCATCAGCATGGTGAAGTGCCAAAGCTTGATGCGGGTGCATTGCCGCATTGGGAGCTGATCAAAAAATACGACATCATTGATTTTGATCTGGGCAACAAAATTGCCGGAGCGGGATTCCCGGTTTATAAAGGCAAAGGCGCGAAGCTTCAACGCGCATTAATTAATTTCTTCTTAAATGAAGCGGAACAAAAGGGATATAAAGAAGTTCAGCCACCGATTGTTGTGAACGAAGCTTCCGGTTATGGAACCGGTCAGCTTCCCGATAAGGAAGGACAAATGTATTTTATTGGTGAAGATGGTTTGTACCTGATCCCGACAGCAGAAGTTCCGATCACAAATTTATACCGCGATGTAATGGTGAACGAAGCGGATCTTCCTATTAAGAATGCAGGTTACACTCCCTGTTTCAGAAGAGAGGCAGGAAGCTGGGGTGCGCACGTGCGCGGGTTGAACCGCCTGCACCAGTTTGATAAAGTTGAGATTGTTCAGATCACCAAACCGGAAGATTCTTATGCAACTCTCGAAGAAATGAGTTTGCATGTTCAAGGTCTGCTTGAAAAGCTTGAGCTTCCGTATCGCAAGCTTTTATTATGCGGAGGTGACATGGGGTTTAACTCGGCCATGACGTATGACATGGAAGTTTTCTCTGCTGCGCAGCAGCGCTGGCTGGAGGTTAGCTCTGTTAGCAATTTTGAGACTTTTCAGGCAAACCGATTAAAGCTTCGCTATAAGAATAAAGATGGTAAAACACAGCTGCTTCATACCTTAAATGGAAGTGCTTTGGCATTGCCGCGCATTGTTGCAGCCATCCTGGAGAACAATCAAACGAAAGACGGCATCAAAATTCCAAAAGTACTCGTACCGTTTACCGGGTTTGAATGGATTAATTAGTCCTTCGCTGACAATAATTTAAAAGCTTCTGGGCCACCGGTCAAAAAGATGATCTGAGTTTACCAGTGGTTTACGATCTTTCATTACCTAAATCTTTTCGATATGAAAGAATATTCTATTGGAGCCTGCATTTTAATCATGCTCCTGATGCTGGCATGTAATAAGCCTGTTGAAATTGCATCAGAGTTTAACTATCCTCAAGCTAAAAAAGTTGATACGGTTGATACCTACTTCGGTGTTCAGGTGGCTGACCCGTATCGATGGATGGAAAATGACACTACACAAGAAACAGCCGACTGGGTAAAAGCAGAGAATGATGTAACGTTTGGGTTCCTGAGCAAGATCCCGTATCGCGATAAAATTAAAAAGCGGATCGAGGCGCTTAACAATTATGAAAAACTAACCTCTCCTTTTAAGAAAGGTGATTATATATATTATTATAAAAATGATGGTCTGCAAAATCATTATGTCCTCTATCGTAAAAAGGGAGATAATGGCACAAGCGAAGTTTTTCTTGACCCGAATACCTTTTCAAAAGATGGAACAACTAAGCTTGGCGGAGTCTCTTTCTCCAAGGATGGTTCCCGGATAGCGTACCAGATTTCACGCGGTGGTGCCGATTGGACGGATGCAATCATTATTAATGCAGAAGACAAAAAAATGCTTGAAGACACATTGAAAGATGTTAAGTTCAGTGGAATCTCCTGGAAAGGAAATGATGGTTATTATTTCAGTACCTATGATAAGCCAAAGGGAAGCCAGCTATCAGCTAAGACACAAAATCATAAATTGTTTTATCACAAAGTGGGTTCACCCCGCAGTCAGGACAAGCTGATCTTTGGTGGTGACAAAAATCCAAGACGATATGTTGGCGGTGGCGTTAGTGAAGACGAACGCTATTTGTTTATTTCTGCGGCAAACAGTACAACAGGAAATGAGCTGTATGCAATTGATTTAAATGATCCTAATGGTAAGCTGGTTACAATAGTTGACAATTTCGATAACAGTCATGGTGTTATTACCAACGATGGCTCACGGTTGCTGATCCAAACCAACCTGGACGCTCCGAATAATCGGGTAGTACAAACGAATGTTTCTAATCCAACCCCTTCAACCTGGAAAGACGTAATCCCAGAAACAGAAAATGTTCTGGCTGCTTCGGATGGTGGCGGAAGTCTGTTTGCGAATTACACAATTGATGTGAAGACTGCCGTTAAGCAATACGATATGAATGGTAAGTTCATTCGTGACATTCAGCTTCCGGGCATTGGCTCGGCTGGCGGGTTTGGTGCTCAGCGCGATGAAAAAGAACTGTATTACTCGTTTACTTCTTTTACGTATCCAGCCACTATTTTTAAGTACGATATCGCGAGCGGAAAATCTACGGTATATTATCAACCTAAGATTGATTTCAATCCTGATAATTATGAAACCAGGCAGGTGTTTTATACGAGCAAAGACGGCACAAAAATCCCGATGTTCATTGTGTATAAAAAAGGCCTTGAGCTGAACGGAAAAAATCCAACGTGGCTATACGCGTATGGTGGATTCAACATCAGCTTAACTGCTGGCTTCAGTTCTTCCAGAATTATGTGGCTGGAAAATGGTGGAGTTTATGCTCAACCGAACCTGCGCGGAGGCGGAGAGTACGGAGAGAAGTGGCATTTGGCCGGAACAAAAATGAGCAAGCAAAATGTGTTTGATGATTTTATTGCAGCCGGAGAATATCTGATCAAAGAGAAGTATACATCAAGCCAATACCTCGCAATTTCAGGAGGATCTAATGGTGGATTATTAGTTGGTGCTGTGATGGCGCAGCGTCCGGACCTTGCAAAAGTTGCATTGCCTGCAGTGGGTGTGATGGATATGCTTCGGTATCACAAATTCACAGCGGGTGCAGGCTGGGCATATGATTATGGCACAGCGGATGACTCAAAAGAAATGTTTGAATACCTGAAAAACTATTCACCGGTTCATACGCTGAAAGACAGCGTGTCGTATCCGGCAACGATGGTGACAACCGCTGATCATGACGATCGTGTGGTTCCTGCTCATTCATTTAAGTTTGCTGCTACACTACAAGAAAAAAATGCCGGACCAAACCCGGTGCTGATCCGCATTGATGTTAAATCGGGGCACGGTTCTTCCAACCTGACGAAGTCGATTGAATCGGCTGCTGATCAGTATGCATTTACCTGGTACAACATGGGTGTTGTTCCACCTATTGCAAAAGGAGATATGTAAAATTAATCCCCTTTTCGGAGGGGATTTTTGTTTTATCTTTCGGAACGATGGCAGTAACAATCCGCACCGGTACAAAAAAAGATCTTCCGCAGGTTCTTGATCTTATTAAAGAACTTGCGCTGTATGAACGTGCTCCGCACGAAGTGATCAACACTGTTGAGCAGATGGAAAAGGATGGGTTTGGCCCGGATCCGATTTACGGATTGTTTGTCGCTGAAAACCACAATGGAATTGTGGGGATATCAATTTACTATTGGCGCTATTCAACCTGGAAAGGCAAGCGGCTTTACCTGGAAGACATTGTCGTAACTGAGAAAGAACGCGGAAACGGGATTGGTAAATTATTATTCGACCGCACCATGCACCATGCAGTTGATGAAAACTGTTCGGGAATGATCTGGCAGGTTTTGGACTGGAATGAGCCTGCCATTAATTTTTACCGGAAAAATTATAATCCGAAGTTTGACGGAGAATGGCTTAACACCAGCCTGGAAATTGATCAGATCAAAAAGATTCTGAGTAAATAGCTATTTTGCTTCTTCCAGCAATGTGCGGAATGCAACATGCTTGTTGTTGAATTTTTTGCGTTGCTGGTCAACCAATGGAGGAGCAAATACCTCAAGGAACTGAACCACGTTTTCCAGTGAAGCTGAGAAAAACTGGATTGAATACGAGATGCTTCCATCCTCACTTTCGTGAAGCACTTTGTAAAGTTTGTATCCGGTAAACAGCCGGGTATTTAAAACTGCAGGTACGTAAATGGTTTTAGCCCAGATGAGCCAATCGTGTTCAACACTCGCATCAATGCCTACCGTTTCATTAAATAAATACATGGATTAAAGGTAAGCGTTTTTGTTTACGGATTTACAAGTCTCACTTCTACACGCCTGTTTAGCTGCCGGTTCGCTTCGGAATTGTTATCTGCAACGAAATTTGATGCTCCGTAGCCGGTGGTTTGTAGCCGGGTTTCTTCAATCCCGTGAGCGATGAGCCAGTTTTTAATTGATCCGGCACGGGCAAGTGACAGGTTTTGATTGTGTTCTTCCGAGCCTACATTATCCGTATAACCTGCAATTTCAATACTGGCATTGCTGTTTTCAAGGAAGTATTGAAGCTGCTCAAGCTCAGGAAATGACTCCTGTTTAAGATCAGATCTGTTCGTCTCAAACTGTACATTCTTAAAAGTGATTGCTTTGCTTTCTCCTGTGAGCAACACATTGAAGATATTGTTCTTGAGTTTCTTTTGCTTTTCCCGTTCAAGTCTTTTAACAAAAAGCTTCTCCGCACAGACAAAATCTTCTGAAACTTTTTTTACAGATACATTGTCAATGAGATAGTATGCTGACTGATTGATGTCCATGAGGCTCTTGTAACGTTCGGTAGTTTTGGTAACACCTGCATCGTTAAGTGAAAATAGCCCAAGTGTTAGATAGCGCTCTGTACCATCTGCAATAAAACAATCACACAATTGCTGCCAGCGATTGGTGTTATCAAACGTATGCTGGTATGTAATGTGTTTCAGACTGTCGGAAAGTGTGGAGTCAGAGCTCATATATCGTGGACCTGACGAAAACAGCGCTTCGAATTTTTCAGAGAAATAACCTGAATTGATCGAAAGCATCACATCAAATGTTAGGCAGTAACGTTGCCCTTGGGTTAGATTATTTTTGAGTTGAGTTTGAATATGTTCAGAATAACTTTCTCTCCGGCTGTTATAAATCATGATTCCTGCATAACCCGAAGCTTTAACTGTATTGTCTGTATGAGCCGGAACATCCAGAATCTTGCGATTATAGTTATAGTAATCTGCACTGGCTCCAGGTGAAGTCCAGCCGGGGATTAATTCTTCAATCCGATCATGGCCGCTATTGACGATGAGCACAGGTTTGTAGTTGTACAACTCGAAGTCGCCATTGAAAACGAGATTGTCAGAAGCTTGTCCGGCCGCTGTTTGAATGGTTTGAAGTTTACCATCTACAACATTAACCTGCTGATACAACGTGCTGTCACGATAAATTTCAAGTGTGGATGAAATCAGGGAGTCGTTTTTAAACAATTCTTCAAAATAAAGTTCTCCCTTATGATTGAAGTACTGCCACCTGCCCTCTTTTGTGATTGGTTTGCCGCATGATTCAGCATTACTATAACTCTCTATGCG
>CAZHQP010000181.1:0-5987 GCA_964534735.1 uncultured Roseivirgaceae bacterium | reverse complement strand
GCACAATACCGATTTTCATTTTGAATACATCATTCCCTATACGCTGGTAGAACAGTTTAACGGCAAGGAGAAGTTTTGGGGCAACAACTCGGTATACACATTTGTCAAGCTAAAAGAGGGAGTTGATATCAACAGCTTTAACGATCAGGTAAAAGACATTGTTAAAAAACATACGCAGAAAGCCGATGCACATGAAGTGTTTCTTTATCCGCTTACGAAAATGCGTCTCTACTCAAAATTTGAAAACGGGGTTCCTTCCGGGGGCCGGATAGAAATCATCCGCCTGCTTGGAATTCTTGGTGTTTGTTTACTTGTTATTGCGTGTATTAATTTTATCAACTTAAGCACTGCCCGTGCGCAGCGCAGATCAAAAGAAGTAGCCGTACGAAAGGTTACCGGAGCCTTCAAAAATTCGCTGGTCGGGCAATTTTTGTGCGAGTCATTGCTGCTATCCTTTGGAGCGGGATTATTATCGCTGGCAGTGGTTTATACAGGCTTGCCTTATTTCAGCCAGTTGGTCAATGAACACCTTACTCTTCAATTCGACAATTTTAATTTCTGGATTGCCGGACTGTCGTTAATCACTATAGTAGGATTGTTAGCCGGAAGCTACCCGGCCTTCTATTTGTCTGCGTTCAAACCTGTTAAAATTCTGAAGGGTGTTAAGCTTGCCCAGGCAGGAAAAAGCACCCTGCGCTCAGTATTGGTTGTAGTTCAGTTTGGCATGGCTATTTCGCTGATCGTATCCGTTTTTGTTGTACAAAGGCAGATCAATTATGTTCAAAATCGCGATACGGGTTATGATAAAGAGAATCTTGTCTACCAATACTTCACCGGTACGCTCAAAAAAAATTATGAATCGTATAAAAATGAACTGCTTCAATCAGGAGCAGCCGAATCTGTTACCAAGACAAGTACTCCCATCACAAACCGCTGGAGCAATACCGATGGAATTGAATGGGAGGGAAAAGATCCGCAAGACAAAACTTTATTCGAACGTATTTATGAAGACAGTCACTTTGCCGCTACTGCAGGCTTGACCCTTCTTCAGGGGCGCGACCTGGATGTTGAAAAGTTCCCAAGCGATTCAACTGCAGCCGTTTTAAATGAAGCCGCAGTAAAAGCAATGGGTTTCGATGAGCCGATCGGACAGATCATCAAAGACAATGGTACGGAATGGCATGTGGTGGGTGTAATCAAAGACTTTATCCTGACCTCTCCTTTTAACAAAGTTGAGCCGGTAATTCTTTTTGGACCGCAGCAATCATGGGGGTTTGGTGTAGTGCACATCAAGCTAAGCGCAGCGAAGTCAACTCAGGAAAACATCCGCATCATGGCTGATCTTTGCAAAAAATACAATCCCGATTATCCATTCGAATATGAGTTTGTTGATGTTGCTTATGAGCGAAAGTTTGCGAACCTCGAGGCAACACGAACCATTACGGTTCTGGCCAGCTTCCTGACCATTTTAATTGCCGGCCTCGGCCTGCTCGGACTGTCAACCTACCTGGTGGAGGTTCGCGTGAAAGAAATCGGCATTCGTAAAGTAATGGGTGGTTCAGTATTCAGCATTACCAATATGCTCACGTGGTCTTCTATCAAACCCATTTTACTGGCGGTTGTAATCTTCGGGCCGCAGGCCTGGTTTGCGATGAACTGGTGGTTATCATCATATCCATATCGCATTTCCGTAGGAGTTTTTACAATCCCGCTCGCAGCATTGTCTATTATCGGTTTGGCGATTTTAATCACCAGTGTACAAACCATTCGGGCCGCAAAAGCAAATCCGGTGGAGAGCCTCAGGAATGAGTAAAGACGATAAACTTTAAAAGAAAAGGTCAGGCTATCATCCTGACCTTTCTATTTTTCTATAAACAACCCGATCAATACTTTGCCGGTACGCCTGCAGCAGGAGTTGATTTTTTAATGAACTCCCGGATGTGCTCGTTAGAGGTCGCTAAATCTTCCGCGCGCAGGTACATCATATGTCCGCTGCGATAGCCTTCAAAGCGCAAACGGTCTTTCATTTTGCCGGAAGGATCAAGTTGCCACATGGTGTACTTGGCATCAAAGTATGTGCAGGCACCATCGTAGTAACCCGATTGAATCATCACATTCAAATAAGGATTTTGGGCCATGGCCTGACGAAGACTCTCGCCCGTGTTATCATTCTTGTTATCCCACGGATGCACATCACCAAACATGTTGTACTTAATGTCTGTTTTGTATTTCAACACTTCGCGTAAATAATAATTAATGGCCGGGGTAAATGAGTGCAGCCAGGAGGTAAGCTCTGCATTGAAGTCAGGACCTTCACCGGCATTTTGCTTATCAATGCCTAAATATCTTGAATCCAAACGGCCGATAGTAAAGCTCTTTTCGCGCAATAATTCTTTCCAGAAAAACCCGGTGGGAATAGCGAGATTATGATCAAGTACAACCTGTTGTGAGATTCCGGAGTAGCGTGCATATTTGGCGGCAATCTCTTTTCTCTTTTGATCCTCAATAAATCCACCCTTTGCCAGAGCAGGGATCAACTCATCGATGGTAAATTTTTCAGCCTCTTCGAGTGCTGCAGGCAAATCTTTTTGCTGAAGATCAGCCGGGAGCTTTTTATGATACCATGCTGCGGCTGTGTAATAGGGTAACGACAGCGCATCACCGGTAGAGCCATCGCGCTTAATTCCAAGTCCGGTGGGAGATACGAGGATCACGCCATTCAAATACATCCAGTGCGAATTCTGAAGAGCGCCAGCTAAACCCGATACCCGAGTGGTTCCATAGCTTTCACCGATCAGATATTTAGGAGAAAGCCAGCGATTGTTTCTTACCACAAACGTATTCAGCCATTCTGATAAATACGTGATATCGGCATTTATACCGAAGAATGTGGACCGCTCCGCTTTTGAATCCAGGATTCTTGAATAGCCGGTATTAACCGGATCGATGAAAACAATGTCGGCTACATCGAGAATGGAATGCGGATTATCTTTTATTCCGTAAGGCTGAACGGGATAGCCTTCCGAATCGATGTTCAAAATTTTAGGACCGGTGTAGGCAACGTGCATCCACACCGAAGCTGAGCCCGGGCCGCCATTGAATGACATGATCAACGGACGTTTTGTTTTATCCGATACATCCGTGCGTTCATAATAGGTATAGAATAAGGAAGCAATAACTTTCCCATCCTTATCCCAAACAGGTTGCGTGCCTGCGGTTGCTTTGTACGGAACAACTTTTCCTTTAATCGTAACCTGGCTGTTGGATACAACGGCCGACTCGGCCTGGAGAGAACGGTCCTGCGCATATGCAGAAACGGTTAGTGATGTTAAACAAATAAACAGAATGCTTTTTAAAAACTTCATGCGGTGAGGGTTTGGATTGGCTAAAAATAGCAAGAAGAAAACAAATCCATCCTCTTCAGGATTATCGAGAGCCGCAGGACATTACAGACGGTCTTAAAGCTGCTTGATCAGCTCTACATAAAGCTCAGTAAGTAACGGTTCGGTTTTACCAGCCACTTTCACAATTTCTTTAATGTTGACAGGCTTTAGGTTATCCGGATCAGCATCATCGGTAAGCACCGAGATTGCACAGCATGGCAAGCCCATGTGGTTGGCTACAATAACTTCCGGAGCCGTGCTCATGCCCACGGCATCACCACCAATCATTCTTAAGAAACGATATTCCGCGCGTGTTTCGAGGTTAGGCCCTGCAACGCAAACATAAACGCCTTTATTAAGCCTGATCTTCTTCTTTGCTGCGATCTTGATAAGCTTATCGTTCAATTCTTTTGCATACGGCTGACTCATATCCGGAAAACGCGGCCCGAGACGTTCAAAATTCTCACCGCGCAATGGATTATCAGGTTGCAGATTAATATGATCCTCAATCAACATAAGCTCACCTTTCTTCCATTTCAAATTCATGTTACCGGCTGCATTAGAGATCAGCAGATTTTTAACACCCAGCATTTTCATTACGCGAACCGGCAGCGTAATCTGTTTCGTATTGTAGCCTTCGTAATAATGAAAGCGGCCACGCATGGCAATAACCTTTTTGCCTTTGATCTCGCCAAAGATCAATTGTCCTTTGTGTGTCTCAACGGTAGCTGCCGGAAAATTGGGAATGGCGTTATAGTTAATCACAACCGGATCTTTCATTTCTTTCGCGAACAGGTTTCCCAAGCCTGTTCCCAGGATTACGCCTACTTCAGGGGTTCCTTTGATCCGTTTCTTAATAAATTCGGTGGTGATTGCCAGTTGATCGATCATGTTGATTCTTTAAAATGTATTGTCAGCCTAAGCCTGCCTGCGGATCAGATTTCGACTCTTCGTCAAGAGTTAAGCCGGCAATGCAATGCGATACGTCTTTCCTTTTTTTACTACCAGCTTGTCATCGCGAAGCCACGGGTTATGCCGCTTCAGCAATTTATAATTTGTTCCATTCTTTTTGGCAAAGGCAATCAAATCCGGAATGGTTTCGCTAACCACAACAACCCGCACTTCTTCAGCATCGTATAAATGCCGGTCTTTCACATTAAATCCATACCGTGCCGGATGTTCAATAATCTCTTTACAGGCGATAATCCTGAATACATACCGCGCGGTCTCATCCACTAAATAAAGATCGTAATACGAATCAACGCGCTGGTTTTCGAAGGCACGCTCAATGCCGCCCATGCCCCGGTTGTACGAAGCCGCAACGGAAGTCCAGTTACCGAATTTCTTATATGCTCTTTTCAAATAGCTGCATGCGGCTTCCGTTGCCTTAAGCGGATCATAACGTTCATCTACCTGATCGGTAATTTCAAGGCCGTTTTCTTTCCCGGCTGCTTTTACGATTTGCCAGAATCCTACTGCATCTTTCGGTGAGATATCATTCATCAGACCAGACTCAATTAACGGCAGGTATTTAAAATCTTCCGGGATGCCGTTTGCTTTCAGGATAGCTTCCATCTGCGGAAACCAGCGATGGGCACGCTTCATTAAAAAAATCGTGTTGTTATGCCAATAGGTATTAATATGAAGCTCTTTATCGAGCCGCTCACGAACATCTGACAAATTCATCGGAACCTCCTCCCCCGCAAAGTTTACTTTTTCAGGCAGGTCAAATGAAACAGCCTGTGATGGCTGCATCGAACGCTCATCCAGGTCAGCCGGTGCAATGGAACCATCTTCTAAGGTAACATCTCCGCGCTCATACGCTTTCATGCGCTGATCGGCATACCGGACATAGCCCAGCACAATTACCAGTGCGAGCAATGAAATAGCGAGTGCGAAATTTTTTGAGTTCAGCAATCCTGTTAATTAGAAGTTTGGTGACAATAAATACTTCGAATAGAAATCATCAATCACTTTCACCGCAGCTTCGTGCGTATCTACAATGCTAAACAGGTTCAGATCACTTTCGTGGATCATCCCTTCTGCGAGCAAAGACTTCTTAACCCAATCCAGCCATCCCTTCCAGAATTTCTTTCCTACTAATACGATCGGGAACCGGCCAATTTTTTTTGTCTGGATAAGTGTTAAGGCTTCCATCAATTCATCCATTGTACCGAATCCTCCCGGCATAACGATAAATCCCTGTGAGTATTTCATAAACATAACCTTACGTACGAAGAAATAATCGAACGTGATCAGCTTATCCGGATCTATATAGATATTTCCTTTTTGCTCAAACGGTAAAAAGATATTCAACCCTACCGATTTCCCTCCTGCACGATTCGCACCTTTATTACCAGCCTCCATAATACCCGGGCCGCCTCCCGTAATCACACCGTAACCGTGCTGCACTAATTTATAGGCAATATCATCGGCCATTTTATAATACACGTTGGATGGTTTGGTGCGTGCTGATCCAAAAATGGTAACGCAGGGGCCAATCTTGCCGAGCTTTTCAAAGCCTTCGACAAACTCAGACATTACTTTAAAAATCACCCATGAGTCAGCGCTCTTGATCTCTGCCCAATCTTTATCTTCAAACGC
>CAZHQP010000180.1:0-5990 GCA_964534735.1 uncultured Roseivirgaceae bacterium | reverse complement strand
AAAGGCCACAGGTTCGAGTCCTGTCCCCGCTACTACAAAACCCCCGACTTAACGGTCAGGGGTTTTTCTTTTTTCAGAAACTATGCCAGCAGCATTTAAAGCAGGTTTTGTGAGCATCGTGGGTAAGCCGAATGTCGGTAAATCCACATTAATGAACCGCCTGATGGGCGAACAGCTCTCTATTATCTCGCCCAAAGCGCAGACCACCCGGCACCGGATTATGGGGATTTTAAACAGCGCAGACTACCAGGTTGTGTATTCTGATACCCCTGGAATTCTTGAGCCTCAGTATGCCCTGCACACCGCCATGATGAGCTATGTAAAAGTTTCATTGGAGGATGCCGATCTGATCTTGCTGGTGGTTGAGTTGGGTGAAAAATATGATGCTGTGCTTTTTGAGCGCTTCAAAAGAATTCAAACTCCGATTTTGTTGGTGATCAACAAGATCGATCAGGCAAAAGGGACACAGGTACATGATAAGATCCAGCACTGGAAAGAACATCTTCCGAATGTTGCCCAGATCGTTACCGTTTCAGCCAAAAATGGTGACAACACAAAAGAGCTTCTTGATACCATCACCGGAATGATGCCGGAACATCCGGCATTCTTCCCACAGGATGAGTTTACCGATCGGTCGGAACGGTTTTTTGCATCGGAGATCGTTCGCGAAAAGATCTTTTTGAATTACGAACAAGAAGTTCCGTATAGCACCGAAGTAGCCGTTACTTCTTTTAAAGAGGATGAGAAGATCATTCACATCCGGGCTGAGATCTTTGTTGAACGTGATTCACAAAAAGGTATCATCATCGGCAAAGCCGGGAGTGCGCTTAAAAAACTGGGGATGGATGCCCGGAAAGACATGGAGGCTTTCTTTCAGAAAAAAATATTTTTAGAAACCCACGTGAAAGTGGCGGCCGACTGGCGGAAGCAACAGAATAAATTAAAACACTTCGGATACTTAGAATGATTATTTAATTCGATAATGTGCTGATTCGGTAATGACCGAATCAACGAATTAAAAAATCAACGAATTAATTTTATGGCAAACATTGTAGCAATCGTAGGAAGGCCAAACGTAGGGAAGTCGACACTTTTCAACAGACTTGTTGAGAAACGGCAGGCTATTATGGACGATGAGTCGGGCGTTACCCGAGACCGTCATTATGGATATGGCGAATGGATTGGCAAGTTTTACACTGTAATTGATACAGGCGGCTACGTTACCGGATCGGAAGATAAGTTTGAAAGTGAGATCCGCAAGCAGGTAAAGCTGGCACTCGATGAAGCATCGTGCGTAATCTTTATGGTTGATTGCGACTCCGGGCTGACCGGAATGGATAAAGATTTTGCGAACATCGTTCGTGCTTCTAAAAAGCCGGTGTTCCTCGTGGCCAACAAAGCCGATACTACCGAGAAAGCGATGCACGCAGCTGAGTTTTACGAGCTTGGTTTGGGCGAGATCTTCGCGATCTCTGCCGAGAATGGTTCCGGAACCGGTGAATTATTGGATGCCGTTGTTAAAACTTTTCAGGAAGAAGGCGTTGAAGATCCGGATGCGGGCATCCCAAGGATTTCTATTCTCGGAAGACCCAACGTTGGCAAGTCTTCGCTGCTGAATGCATTACTAGGGACCGACCGTAGCATCGTTACAGACGAAGCAGGAACTACCCGGGATGCCATCCATTCGCGTTACAAAATGTTCGGGCAGGATTTCATCCTGATTGATACAGCCGGGATCCGGAAGAAGGCCAAAGTTCATGAAGATATAGAGTTTTACTCAGTCCTCCGTTCGCTGCGAACGCTTGAAGAAAGTGATGTCTGCATTGTAGTGATTGATGCCGAGCGCAAGCTGGAAGCACAGGATGTTAACATTATCAGTCTGGCACAACGGCAGGGAAAGGGTATGGTGATCATGATCAACAAGTGGGACCTGATCGAAAAAGACACCAATACGGCCGACAAGTTCAAAAAGGAAATCCTCGAAAAACTGGCCCCGATCGATTACATCCCCATGATTTTTGCCTCGGCTACGGAAAAGACCCGGATTTTCCAGGTTATGGAAAAAGCTGTTGAGGTCTATAAAAACAAGACCAAAAAGGTTCCAACCTCCAAGCTGAACGACACCATGCTGGCGGAAATCGAGCGTAACCCTCCGCCATCCATGAAGGGAAAATTTATCCAGATCAAGTATTTAACGCAGGTACCGGCACGATTTCCATCGATTGCATTCTTCTGTAACCACCCCCAGTATATTCAACCCTCTTACGAACGCTTCCTCGAAAATCGATTGCGGGAACATTTTGACTTTGAAGGGGTGCCGGTAAGACTGATTTTCAGAAAAAAATAAATTTTTTGGCCGGGACTCACCCTTTAAATACCCTTTTCCTGTTATATTTGCATGATTTTTAAAAACCTGTAAACTATGAAAAAAGTATTCGCATTGATGATGGTAGCAGCTTTCGCAGTGGCTATCGTAGCATGTGGTGGCAAAAAGGCAGAAGAAGCAGTAACTGAAGACACAACTGTTGTGGCTCCTGTTGTTGTTGATACAACTGCTGCTGACACAACTGCTACTGATACAACAGCAGCTCAGTAATCATCCAATCGTAAAGATTGTTCCCGGGAAGGCTTTAGCGATAAAGCCTTTTTTTATTGCCCAATTTTTTTGTCAGGTTGAGCTTGTCGAAACCTTCTGTGTATAAAATCATGTTCGACAGGCTCATACTGACACAGTTTTCGCATACATTTAATCAGTGTCAGAACAACAGGTTTTTTCCATTCTCCAGAAACATCTGCCTCAGCCGGCTATAGCATATTGCCTTCAGCTTTGGAAGGAAAAACCCTTCACGTTAAAGATCACCAAAAGCCGCCTTACCAAGATCGGGGACTTTACCAGCAAAAAAAATGCAGCTCGTCCGCAGATCACCTTAAATGGTGATCTGAATATCTATTCCTTTTTAGTTACCTACATACATGAAGTTGCGCATCTCTTTGTGTTTTTGAACTTCAGTCGCAATACAGAGCCACATGGTGAGCATTGGAAGTATGCTTTTCGCAGATTGATGAAGCCCATGCTTACACCGAATGTTTTTCCGGATGAAATACTGATCCCGTTGATGGATCATATGGAGAATCCAAAAGCCAGCTCATTTGCTGATGTCGTGCTTACAAAAGCATTGCGAAGCTTTGATGCCGATGCCAAAGAGATTATCATTCTTTCAGACTTGCCTGAAGGCAGCATCTTTAAATTACACGATCGTTATTTTGAAAAAGGCAAGCTTCGGAGGACCCGGGTGTTGTGTAAAGAATTGAACTCAAAACGGCAGTACCTCGTGCCTGCCGAAGCTGAAGTAACGGATGTTCAGTTAAGCCTTCTTTGAATCAGGCGGCTTACAAGCTCATAAAAAACTTCCGGTCGCAATGTTCGCCATTGAGCAATCTCCAGGGTACCGCCCATGTTCACGTACATATCAATTTTGTACTTCATCATTTCATCGCGCACAAACTCCGGAAATGAAACTGCTGCAATCCAGCCGTCTTCCACATCATCAAACCACTCTTCGTAGTAGCTATCGTCAGAACCATGAAAGTTCAAAATATTTTCCCCGATCAAAATAAATTTATTGATCCCTTCGCCCACCATCAGGTCAAGCACATTTCGTTTCAGATGCATGATGTCGTTGTTGATCGCATCATTCCATTCGCCTAAAAATTCGAGTACCGTAAATCCTTTTTCGTAATCCGTAAAAAGAATTTTCATATACAGCGTTTCGGACCCCATGAAGTCCCACGCTGGATCAATGTAATAGCCGTAAATTGTATCAGAGTATTGATCGAAATTATACTGTTTCCCGTAAAACGGGGATTGCGGATCTTTCGCAGGATTATAATACTTGAGCCAGTTGTAATACGGTTCTATTTGATGCATCTCGAATTTCAGATTTTAAGATTTCGAATTGCAAATTTCAGGCCCAGTCATTCTGAAATCTTCAAATTTGAAATATTAGTTATTAGCCTTGAAGCTATCAACCGCTTTCCGCACGGAACCATGTTTTTTCAGTAATGCTTCCGCTTCTTGCTGGTTGATGTTGAGATCGTCCATGATCATGCGGGTACCGCGATCCACAAGCTTGTTATTGGTAAGCTGCATGTCAACCATTTTATTGCCTTTTACACGGCCCAATCGGATCATCACTGCCGTAGAGATCATATTAAGTACCAGCTTTTGAGCTGTGCCGGCTTTCATGCGTGTGCTGCCGGTAACAAACTCAGGGCCTACAATTACTTCAATTGGGTGATCTGCTTGTTTCGCTACTTCGGAATTATCGTTACAAACAATACAGCCCGTAACAATTTTATTATTTCGGGCATCTTTCAATCCGCCAATCACATATGGTGTGCGGCCCGAAGCTGCAATTCCGATCAATACATCCTGGGCGGAAATATTATGTTGTTGCAGATCTTTCCACGCTTGATTACTATCATCCTCCGCATTCTCAACGGCCATGCGAATAGCCCTATCTCCACCGGCAATTATTCCGATCACTTTGCCATGATCCATTCCAAATGTGGGCGGGATTTCAGAGGCATCAACAACCCCTAAACGGCCGCTGGTGCCTGCGCCAATGTAAAACAATCTTCCACCGGCCTTCATCTTCTCTGCAATTACTTCTACCAGCTTTTCGATACGCGGAATAACTTTCTCAATAGCAACCGGAACAGCTCTATCCTCTTTATTAATATTGATCAGCAAGTCGTGAACGCTCATGCGTTCAAGATCGCTGTAATGAGAAGATGATTCGGTAGTGCTCACGCAATTAGTTTAAATCTTTCTGATGGTATAAGGTCAATCCGGCAATCGGGTTTTCCAGAATATTCTTCACAGCAATTCCCTTATCATTTGCTACCTGCCGTAACAGGTCGCTGAAATAAAAAGCCACTGATCCGGTAAAATGGACTTTCAGTTGTTCGTAGCGATGATATTTCATCACGTTCTTTTCAAAGAACTCTGAAAAGCTGTCGTAAACAAGCTTATAGCAATACGGCTCTTTCACATGCTGAAAAATAAAATGCGAGAAGCTCCCCAAAAAACGGCTCGGCATTTCCTGTGTATAGACTTTATCGAGAATCTCATCGCGATCAAACGGGAAACGTTTCTTAAACTGATCCCATAATTTCTCCGGTAGATCTTTCCGTAAATAATCCGCTACAATTTTTTTGCCGAGGTACGCACCAGAGCCTTCATCACCCAGCACATAGCCCAAAGAAGTAACATTATCGGTAATCTTCGATCCGTCATAATAACAGGAGTTAGCGCCCGTACCGAGAATACACGCAATGCCTTCTTCCTGCCCGCATAACGCACGCGCAGCAGCTTCGAGGTCATGCCAAATCTCGATGTGAGCTTCCGGATAAAAAATTTCAAGCACATTCCGGATCAGCTTCCGGTTTTTATCGGAAGAACAACCGGTTCCGTAATAAAAGATCTTTTCAATAGGCTGCTTCACCTGCGGCACCAGTACTTCACGTACTTCCTGATCAAACTGTTCGATGGGCTGGTAGTACGGGTTGAACCCAATGGTTTGAGCCTGCTCAATATTACCTTTTCCATCGAGTATTCTCCAGTCTGTTTTTGATGCTCCGCTATCGGCTATTAAAATCATACTGCAAAATTACGAATAACGAATGACGAATCCAGAATCAGTTAATCTTCCAAACACCCAATCGGTTTAAACTTGTCGAATACCTTTTGCGTATGTGGAGCATCCTTTAGTTCATGTGTTAAATCCTGACCGGCCCAATGTTCATAATGCTTTCCATCGCGCCACAACCTTGATGTGGATACGTCATAGATAATTCCGTTCAGCGCAATCCAGATTTGCGGTTTATCCTGACCGTTGCGCAGCGCGAGCTGGCTTCGGGTATAACGTGGAAGATCTTTCATATCCGGATTATGCTCCATTCAGGTACTTGGCTTTGCAACGCGTTTG
>CAZHQP010000179.1:0-6032 GCA_964534735.1 uncultured Roseivirgaceae bacterium | reverse complement strand
TCAAACCCCATTGGAAAATTGACAGAGGGGACTGATGGAGATTTGTATGGAGTAAATACCCAGGGCGGAAGCAAGCGTCAGGGCTCCGTGTTTAAAATCAAACGTGACGGTACCGGTTATACGGTGCTATACGCATTTGAAGAAGAGAATGACGGAACAAATCCTTCCGGAGCGCTGATTGCCGGGCCCGATGATTTTCTTTATGGCATGACTTCAGCCGGAGGTATCTTTTCGCGGGGAATAATTTTTAAAGTAAAAACTGACGGTACAGGGTATCGCATTCTTCATGCGTTCAATGGCCCTGAAGGCAGTCAGCCGCAAGGTTCATTGATGCTGGCAACGGATGGTTCATTGTATGGGTTGGCAACACAGGGCGGTGGCGAAGCAGACGCAGGGCTGATCTTTAAAATACAGACCGATGGTTCCGGGTATACCGTGCTTAAGAATTTAGACGGAACAGGGCGTATTCCTCAAGGAAGTTTGATCGAAGGTTCCGATGGAAAATTATATGGATCAACGATGGGTGGTTCAATTAACGATGGCGGAATTCTTTTTAAGATCAATAAAGATGGATCGAACTTTGAAAAACTCTGGGATTTCAGCGGAGATAGCAAGGGTCAGTTCCCGACAGGATATTTTAGTGTAGATGAGGAAGGATCATTATACGGAATGACCCGGGGTGGAGGAGCATCTTTTTTGGGAATTGTTTTTAAAGTCAAAAATTTCACTGCTTCGAATCGCGAGTTTGTTAAGCTTTTTGAATTCACAAATGAAACCGGAGGACAAGCATTAGAGGGTC
Source organism: uncultured Roseivirgaceae bacterium (assembly GCA_964534735.1). Lineage (GTDB taxonomy): Bacteria > Bacteroidota > Bacteroidia > Cytophagales > Cyclobacteriaceae > UBA2336. The sequence goes on along the minus strand of CAZHQP010000179.1, from coordinate 5,233 downwards.
TAACCTTCACATCAACGGGAGATTTAATCGGTACGCTAACAGGTCAGGGCGACAGTGATTGGGGGTGTGTATTTACGCTTAAAACAGACGGCACTAATTTTACACGACTGTTTTCTTTCGATGAAACTAAAGGTTTATATCAAGCCGGATTGTTACGGGGTACAGATGACCAATATTATGGAACAACCCTGCTTGGGGGAAAAAGCAATAATGGAACCGTTTATAAAATTACACTGAGCGGAACACACACTATTCTCAAAGATTTTGAAATGGGAGGTATGTCAGGCGTAGCGGGATTGACAAGGCTTTCTGACGGGAAGTTGTATGGCCTTTCTGCCGGTGGCGGATTGTATGGGCATGGAACAATGTTCAGCATTAAAATCGATGGTACAGAGTTCACACACCTGAAAGATTTTAACGGACGCATTACGGGTAAGTTGCCAATGGGATCATTACTCGAAGCGACAGACGGCATGCTATATGGAATGACTTCAGAAGGAGGCTCTGCGCAGGGAGGAACAATCTTTAAAATCAGGAAAGATGGTACGGGCTTCGTAAACATGAAGAATTTCTCTTTTTCACAAGGTTCACACCCGAAAGGATCACTCATACAAGTATCGGCTACCGAACTTATGGGTGTTACGTATTCAGGCGGAGTTAACAGCCGGGGAGTTCTTTTTAAGATCAACCTGAATGGAACCGGGTATACAAAAATTATTGAGTTTGAACAATCCACATCCGGGGCCTATCCATATGACATCCAGAAAGGAGCTGATGGATTTATTTATGGATTGTGCAGTACGGGAGGAGCGTACGGCAAAGGAACACTATTTAAAGTGCAGCTCAACGGTTCACAATTCACGAAGCTGATGGATTTTGATGGAAGCAATACCGGAAGCTCTCCCCGCGGAAAACTCATGCAGACAGCGAACGGTTATCTGTTTGGATTTACCTCGTATGGTGGAGTCAATAATTGCGGCACACTATTTAAGATCAAACCCGATGGAACCGGTTATGTAAAGCTGAAAGATTTTGGTGCATCAGCAGGGAGCTATATTCCGGAATATGGAAGTTTGAGTCTGGGGCCGGATGGTAATCTGTACGGAACAACGTATAGTGGCGGAGCGCTCATGGAAGGTGTTATCTATCGCATCGATCAGGAAGGAGGCAACTTTACCAACGTTTATAATTTTTCAAAAAAAAGCGGAAACTATCCTGCTTCCAGTAATTTGATCTTTACGACTACTCAGCCCCAGTCGATTTCGTTTGAACTGCCCGAACAAATATTATTTGACGGAGCAAGCTTTGAAACGATCGCCACGGCAACCACAACTTCCGGACTTCCCGTAACCTATGAAAGCGATAGCTGGCTGATCCTGGATATTGAAGACAGTGTAGCAGAGTTCAGAAGTCCGGGTCGCGTAACGATCACTGCACGACAGGAGGGAAGTTTAGTGTTCAGTGCGGCTGCCCCGGTTGAGCAAACGGTTTGCATTGTTCCGACAAAGCCCCTGATTGATCGGGAGGGGAATACGCTTGTTTCAAGCAGTGCGACTGGCAATCAATGGTATTTAAATGACGTTGTCATTGAAGGTGCCACCGGATCTGCGTATGATGTAACTGAACCCGGTAATTATACGGTTCGGGTAACTGCTGATGATTGCGTAAGTGAATTTTCGGAAATCTTTACAATTGAAACAATTACAGGTATCGAAAAGGATCTGTCACGCCTGATTCATGTTTATCCAAATCCTGCGCAAGATCAAATTCAAATTGATTTCAAAGAGCGCGCTAACATTGTTCACCTTACGATTTATGATTTTCTGGGATCCGTGAAAATGGTAAACCCGGTGGATACGCCAGGAAAAATTTTGGTTGATGTCAGGAATTATCCTTCCGGAAACTATATAGTCAAACTTGAACTTGAGCATCAGGTTGTCTATAAAAAATTTGTTAAACGTTAAATTTCTTAAACTATGTCACCTTACGTAGCTGAATTTTTCGGAACCATGCTTTTGATCCTCTTAGGCGAAGGCGTTGTTGCCGGTGTGCTTTTAAAAGGCTCCAAAGCTGAAAACGCAGGCTGGCTCACGATTGTTGTGGCCTGGGGATTAGCGGTGACACTTGCCATTTATGCAGTCGGCCAGTTCAGTGGCGCGCATCTTAACCCGGCAGTTACCGTTGGGCTCGCTCTATCCGGAAGCTTCGCATGGGACCACGTTGCGGGCTATTGCGCTGCGCAGATTGTTGGCGCGTTTGCCGGAGCCGTGCTGGTATGGTTGCATTATTTACCGCATTGGAAGAACACTTCATCAGCGCAACTTAAGCTAGCTGTGTTTGCAACCGGCCCTGCTGTTCGTTCACCGTTGAATAATTTGTTCAGCGAAATCATTGCAACGGCTGTGCTTATCCTGGGATTATTATTCATTGGCGCTAACCGATTTGCGGATGGACTAAACCCGTTGATCGTGGGTGTGCTCATTATCTCCATTGGCTTAAGCCTGGGGGGTACGACCGGCTGGGCCATAAACCCGGCTCGCGATCTGGGTCCCAGAATGGCTCATACAATCTTGCCCATTGCCGGGAAGGGCTCATCCGACTGGAGTTACGGCTGGATTCCGGTTGCTGGCCCGCTTATCGGAAGCGGTTTGGGAGTGCTGGTGTATCGCTGTTTGTTTCTTTAGACGTTAGTAGTCTGTACGGGAATCGAGCCCGTTTTAGTAATTTAGGGAAAACAGATCCCGTTGAACTTCTCCTTTTATAACCGCCAGGCAATGCTCCAGAAAATGAGCACCCGTCATTACGATTTGATCGTGATCGGTGGCGGAATTACGGGTGCCGGCATTGCATTGGATGGTGCGTTGCGCGGACTTCGTGTTGCACTTGTCGAGAAACATGATTTCGCATTTGGTACCAGCAGTCGCTCTACAAAGCTTATTCATGGCGGATTGCGCTACCTCAAACAGCTTGAATTCGGACTTGTAAAAGAAGTTGGCAGTGAGCGTGCCATTGTGCACCAGCTTGCTCCGCATCTTACGGTAGCTGAGAAAATGCTGCTGCCGTTAAATGAAGGCCGCGGACTCGGGAGCTTTCTCACTTCCTTTGGATTAAAGCTATATGACTGGCTCGCAGGCGTGAAACCTGAGGATCAGCGAAGGATGCTAACGCGAAAGCAAACCTTAAAAGCCGAGCCTTTACTAAAGCCTGATGACATCAAGGGAAGCGGCCTCTATGCAGAGTATCGAACCGATGACGCCAGGCTTACCATGGAAATCATCAAAACGGCTGCAGCCGCTGGTGCTGATATTTTAAACTATGCTCACGTTACTCACTTTGTATATGAGAATGAGCTGATTAAAAGCGTTGCCATTCATGACCTGATCTCCGACAAGAAAATCACTCCGCGTGCAACAGTTGTTGTGAATGCTACCGGACCGTGGGTAGATGGCTTGCGTGAACTGGACAACTCAAAGAAAGGCAAGAAGCTACACCTGACGAAAGGTGTGCATATTGTTTTTCCGTATGAAAAACTGCCAATTCAGCAGGCATTGTACTTCGATGTGCCGGATGGCCGGATGATCTTCGCGATCCCGCGCGGCCGAACAACGTATGTCGGGACAACCGATACCGACTATAAAGGAGAGCTTGAGCATGTAGTTGCTTCAAAAGAAGATGCAGAATATCTGATCGCTGCATTAAATGCCAACTTCCCGACTGTAGCATTATCGTTGAACGATATCGAATCAAGCTGGGCCGGATTACGGCCATTGATCCATGAAGAGGGGAAGTCTGCTTCCGAACTTTCCCGGAAGGATGAAATTTTTATCTCAGATTCAGGATTGGTTTCTATCGCAGGCGGGAAGCTGACGGGCTATCGTAAAATGGCTGAACGGGTTGTTGATCTGGTAATCAAAAAACATTTTGTGGAAAAGGTTCTGAAGGAATGCGTTACGGATACATTTAAGCTTTCGGGTGGAGATTTTAAGAATGCAAAAGAAGTTACCGGGTATATAAAAAGAATCGAAACACAATTAAAGCCTTACGGACTGGAACAGCGTGCATATTACCTGGTGAGCAATTATGGCCGGCACACAGATACGGTTGTTGACTTGTTTGCAAAACGCCCGGAAGAAAAGAATGACGTCACACTTGCACGAGCGGAGCTTTGGTATGGAGTGAATCATGAAATGGTTGCATCGTTACCCGATTTCTTCATCCGCAGAACGGGAATGCTGTTCTTCCACATGGACCGGTTGCCCGGATTGATTCAGCCCGTGCTGGAGGATTTCAGGCAATACTTTCACTGGAGTGACGCAAAAACAAAATCCGAGCTTGATGAATTGAATACGTTAATTGCAGATGCGACATTAAAAAATTTATAGACATCATTCTGAGCGACAGCGAAGAATCCCGTGTTCAGAAAAGGGAATGTTTCGCTCTGCTCAACGTGACGGTAACCTCTAACTTCTAATGAATGAAATACATCATCGCGCTCGATCAGGGAACAACAAGCTCACGTGCTGTTCTGGTAAATGAAAAAGCTGAGATAAAAGGCATATCACAAAAAGAATTCACACAAATTTTTCCGCAGCCGGGCTGGGTTGAGCATGATCCGGTGGAGATAATTAAAACTCAGCTTGGGGTTTTAAGCGACCTGATTGAACAGCATAAGCTTTCACAGGAATCGATTATCGCATTAGGTATTACGAATCAACGTGAAACAACTGTGGTCTGGGACCGCAAAACCGGCAACCCGATTTATAATGCGATCGTTTGGCAGGATAAGCGTACGGCAGCGATCTGTGAAGACTTAAAGTCGCGCAACTTATCCGAATATGTTCGTGAGAACACAGGCCTCGTAATTGATTCATACTTTTCCGGAACGAAGATCAAATGGATATTGGATAACGTAAAAGGTGCGCGCGCTAAAGCTGAAAAAGGTGAGCTTGCATTCGGTACAATTGATACGTGGCTGATCTGGAATTTAACAGGCGGGAAGGTTCACGCAACCGATGTGACAAATGCTTCGCGTACGATGATCTACAACATCAGGGAATTGAAATGGGATGAGAGACTTTTGAAAGAGCTTGACATTCCGAAAAGTATGCTCCCCGAAGTAAAATCATCGGCTCATCATTTTGGTGATGCGGAAATTGCCGGAATGAAAATTCCAATCAATGGAGTAGCGGGAGATCAGCAGGCTGCATTGTTCGGACAGGCTTGCTTTGAGCCC
>CAZHQP010000178.1:0-6059 GCA_964534735.1 uncultured Roseivirgaceae bacterium | reverse complement strand
GTGATAGGAAGGTGATGGCATGATTGGCATCAACCAAATTCCGTTAACGCCCAGCTGCTGAACATAATCAAGTTTTTCCGTAAGACCTTTCAAGTCGCCCTTTCCATCACCATTGCCATCGGCAAAAGCCAGCACAAAAATCTCATACTTAACACCATGAGGCCAATCGGTTTTCATACGTGGCTCAGGACTTTTACAGGATAAAACCAGTCCGAATCCAAAAACAAAAAATATGATTGCGTTCCGCATTAGTTTTGAATTTTGAAGATGAACGCACTGTACGCTGGCAAGTCAATAGCCGCTGAAAGGTTTTCAAACTTTATTTCCTTTTCGTTCCACAGCAGATCTTTAGCGGAATAAGCTCTATCAGATTTGATTCTCAGCAATGCTGCATCTTCTGCCGTTAACGTGAGCTTAAACTGCACAAGCTTCTTATCGAAATTTGAAACAATCAAAAGCCTTTCGTCACCCGAAACTCTGATGAAAGCATGCTGATAATTTGATTGTAAAATGGTTTTGTACGAACCGTTTACGATGGCAGGATTTTTCTGTGCAATATTCAATAGTGCTGAATAAAACTGACGCAGGCTTTTTTGCTCTTCGCTCAACAAAGCGCCATCGAATGCTCCGCCATTCATCCATTTCTGATGTTCAGGCACTCCCCAGTAATCAAAAATGGTGGTGCGTCCATCCTTACCGCCAAAGCCTTCCGCTCCGGCTCCAGGCTCGCCAACCTCCTGACCGAAGTAGATCATAACAGGTCCCTGGTCGATGGTTGCACTCACAACCATTGCCGGGAGAATCTTCCACGCACTGCCTGCAAAATCCGGTGATGCAATTCTTTGTTCATCGTGATTTTCCAGGAAGTGAAGCATGTTTGTGTTGATGCTCTCCAGATTCCTTTGGACCGGATCAATATCTGCAGCACTACGCTGATTATTAATTAGTCCACGAAGTGTATCGTATAGCTGAACTTTATCGTACAGATAATCAAACTTACCTGTCTGGATATAATTTTTGTATTGAGCGGGATTATAAATCTCGGCAATAAAGATTATTTCAGGGTTTACGGTTTTCACTTGTGGTATTGCCCAATTCCAGAATTCAACCGGAACCATTTCAGCCATGTCACACCGGAAGCCATCCACATTTTTATTTGCCCAGAAAACCAGGATGTCTTTCATCTTGATCCAGGTATCCGGGACCGGATCGAAATATGATTTGTTATTGTTCTGAATATCCACACCGTAATTCAACTTTACCGTTTCAAACCATTCATTCACACCGGGACTTGCAGTGAATTGATTATTGCCTGTAACTTTTGCAGGAGTCTCTGCGAACTTTCCGTCTGCTGCCGGATATAAACTATCAGCAGGAATTGATTTGAAATCCTTTGGAACTACAAATGATTCTCCCGGCAGATAATAGAAGTTATTATTGACTGCAAACTTTACTGTCTTATCGTCAGTCTCACCCAAATCTTTAACACCAGCTGGTTTACCATCCGATTGATATGCGCGCGCTACGTGATTGGGTACAAAGTCAATCAGAACCTTTAATCCGTTAATATGGGTTCGTTCAACAAGCTGTTCAAATTCTTTCATGCGATCCGGTACGTTTACTGCCAGATCCGGATTCACATCGTAATAATCTTTTATTGCATACGGAGAGCCTGCTCTTCCTTTTACCACATCGGCATCATCAAGCGCGATCCCGAATTTACTATAATCGGTTAGTACTGCATGTTCAATTACCCCTGTATACCAAACGTGTGTTATTCCTAAGTCCTTTAATGATCGCAGTGCAAGGCCGTTTACATCGTTAAACTTTCCTACTCCATTCTCCGCAAGTGTACCGTACGGTTTATTGACAGCCGTTTTATTTCCGAACAAACGGACCATCATCTGGTATGCAACCATCTTCTTTGGCTCTTTTTCCATACTTGGTAAAGGCGGGATTTTTTCACTTTTCTGTGCGCATCCAAGCAAGAGGATACACACCAATACAGGAACAATTTTGACCATCGTTAAAGATAGATCAACGGTTCAAAAGGGTTTGTAAAAATGGCGGATAAATTTTCCGCAAACGGTTGCGCTAACCAAGTTTCTTCCGGAATGACCGGAAAAAATAGAGGGTTAAAACGAGCTGGCAGATTAATAAACCAAGAAACTCGCGCGATTCTTCAACATAGAGATATTGCATTTTCATGCCTTCATCAAAAAGCACACTTTTATCCTCTTGCTGCAGCCATTCTGAAACTCCCGGAAAGAGGATGGCCATGTAGATAACGTATAATACACTCAACCCAATCAAAAGTTTACGGTTGTAAAAATCGAAGATTGCCATGACGCTTGTCACTGACATTACACCATAAATCAGAATCCATAAAACGGGATCAGGATCGTTGACTTGTAAAGCAGCAAACGCGATGAACATAACAGCAAAAAAGATGGCGAGGTATTTCATTCCTTAAAGGTATGATATTTTAACATTTCCTGAACCTGAACAACTTTTACAAATGCTTATATTACGGACTCTCATACCCTACAATGAATCTTTTTAAGACCGCCCCTGCTACACTAATACTCATCATTCTTAACGTGTTGTTCTTTGGGTTCACCTATTTTCATATCGGAACAACCGATGAACCGGAGTGGACTGCAGGCTTGCTTGATATTGGTGCGCTCTTCAATCCCTATGTGCTCAATGATCAATGGTACCGGATTTTAACACACATGTTCATGCATGGAGGCATTCTCCATCTGGCTGTAAACATGTATGGACTATACACAATTGGCACCGACATGGAAGAATATGCAGGTACAAAAAAGTTTGTATTTGTATACCTTATCGCAGGCTTTGGGGCTGCACTGGCTACCCTGGCAATCAGTATTTTCACCATTGGAGTTGGCGCTTCGGGAGCGATCTTTGGAGTTTTTGGATTTTCACTGATTGTTAATATTACCCGTAGCCGTGAAAACAATCTTCCGTTAGGACCACTCTTCATAAACTTCGCGGTTTTCCTGATCATTAATGTTCTGATAGCAAAAGCTGTACATGCAGACAATTTTGTCCATGCGGGTGGACTAATTACCGGGATTCTTATCGGATTATTCTCTTTTATTAACCGAACACCGTATAATAAGATTCGAATCGAGTTTATTCTCCTTCCCCTATTTGTTATCATCTTCTTGCTTCTTCCCCGATATCAGATTCAGTATTTTGCCTTCTTTCAAAAATTGTTTGATGTTGAAGAACACATCCGTGAGCACGCTAATGAAAAACATACGGACCAGGAGTTTTTAGAAATCTATCGGAACAATTATGCTTCCTGGGATTCAACGCTTCAGCTACTCGATTCCATTCCCTATTTCCCAACATTGCTTCAGGAAGATACTGCCCGGGTCCGTGGCTATGTCAGGCTTGTGAAAAAGGAAAATACATTCAGAATCGTTATGCTTGAGAAAGAATCATTCATCTATCTTGACAGCATTCAATACACCCATGAACAAATGCGGTTGCTGCCCCGACCAGAACACATACCTTTTCATAAATCCAGCATACAAAAACCCGAAGCGCCTTCACCTGCCAAAGGTGAGCCCATTAAAGTACTATATGATTCCAACTGGATTGAGATTTCCAGTGAACCTGCGATGTACTACAGGATTGGCTATAAAGATTCGCTCGGCAACTGGGACGGGCAGGTAACAGACTATTATAACAATGGCGATGTTCAAATGAAAGGTTCCTACGAACAAGGAAAACGCGATGGTGTTTTTCTCTATTATTCCAATCACAAAACTTATTCATCTGCAGGCCGCTATCGCGAAAATCTGAATTTCGGGAAGTGGGAATATTATCACAACAACGGAAAGCTTGAGTCGGAAGTGTATTACAGAAATCAATATTTTCTGAAAAGTCTTTGGGACAGCACGGGGGTTCAACTGGTTAAGGATGGAAACGGAATAGAAAAACATGCCTATTCAAACGGAATAATTTCATTGCAAGGAGAATATATCAATGGGCATAAAGAAGGCTACTGGTATGGCCGTTACGAAAATGGCAAAATGTTCTTTGAAGAGAACTTCTTTAACGGTCGGTTAGTGAACGGACGTTCTTACGGAGCTAATGGAGACGTATTTTTTTACGATGAAAGCAGCTACTTTCCCATACCGGAAGGCGGATTCCCAAGCTTCAAAAAATATCTGAATGAAGCCGCATTGCGGGAAAATTCCGAGACTGATGGCAGTATTCGATTATCATTTCGGGTTACCACAAGCGGGCAAATCGCTGATATACAAGTAGAAAAAAGCACTGCTCCTGAACTGAATGAAAAGGCTAAAGAAATCTTATTAAAAGGGCCCCGTTGGCTTCCGGGCAAAGATCATGGCCAGAAAGCAGCAGAAACTTATACATTTGTTGAGATAACCTTCACCCGTACAAATGATCAAAAGTCAATCCGGTAAACCAGTACCGGGATCAATCCTAATTGATATTGCGTGGCAACTTTTCCCTTGAAATGATCATAATAATGATACGCTTCATTCTGAACATTAAGTAGGTTTTGAATATCAATCGCGATTGTTCGGGTATAGCTCTTTTTATTCTTTCTCCAGTTTAGCCGCAGGTCCATCCGGAAATAATCGTTCAGCTTACTTTCAAAGGCTTGAAGCTCATCCAGTGCTCCCGAAACAAATGGAGTTTCTTTCAACCCTCCCAGATACAACAGGCGCGTGCTCACACCAAATGTGCGTTGTGATTGCTCCTTTGTTTTGCCCCACTCCCGACCGTATGTGACGTTAACCGTATAATTTCCATCGAAGCGCGTGCTTCGCTCCGTTTCGTCAGAGCCTTCGTAGAGTGATTTATAATAAGATACTCCTGCAATGAAATAGCTTTTATCAACAAATGATTTTTCCGTAAGAAACTCAAGCCCGTAATTATTACCAATTCCTTTTGAAACTAATCCGCTTCCGGGATAAACTTCGATTGAGTTCAGTAAAGAGAATGAAGAAGAAGTACCATCAACCGGAACATCGAACAGCATCTGGTAATAGGCGTTGGATGAAATTCTGAAGCCTTTTTCTGTTACGAACGTATATCCAAGATCAAAATGATGTGCTTTTGTAAATTCCAGATTCTTATTATCATTTGAATAAGTGCTTACAGCTTGTATCTGACTTACCAGGTTATAGGAGAGCTTCAGGCTGCTTGTAATGGTTGGCAGGAACTCAAATGAGATTCTTGGCTCCACGGCTCCTGTTTGATTATACGTAAAGTATACATAGCGAATGGCAGTCTGTGCATTCCATTTATCAGACAGGAATACCTTCCATTGTGCATACGGTTGAATCAATAAGCCATCTACTGATCCGTAGGAGATTTTTTCTGGTTCTGCACCGGTTTGATTCACATAAAGAATATCATCACTGATGTAATTGATCTGAACTCCCGTCTCAATCAGATAATTATTAAGCCGTGCATTCATTCGGCCATATGCAGAGACAAGCAACTTATCGAGATCAAATCTGTCTTCATAAATTCTACCGGGTACATCCAATGCCAATTCAGAAGAAGCAATTTGATCTCTGCTCTGCTGACTTCCGGAGATGGAAAGTCCGGTTGAGAAACTGGCTTTCTTTATAGATTGATTGTACACCAGACCGGTGCCGAAATTTTTTGATCGATAGGTAATATCGTATTGATCTTTTTCAACTTCCCAATCGGCTGCGTTCTTATGATCAAAGTCATTTTTGCTGGCGCCTGCAAATCCAAACCAAGAAATGGTTCTCTCTTTGGAAAGTGTTGAGCTCAATGAGAAAGTCAGATCCTGAAAACCGATATCTTCATCGCCAAACCTGGCGCCTAATTGCGATAACAATCCAACGGTTGAGTATCGGTAGTTGGTTAGGAAGGAAGTATTTTTTTTCTTCCCGAGCGGACCTTCAGCCGCAACGTCAATACCGATCAGGCTGGCCTGTGCAGTATAATGATAATCGGTAGTATCGCCACTTCTCAATTTCATGTCGATTACTCCGGAAACCGCATTACCATAGCGG
>CAZHQP010000177.1:0-6088 GCA_964534735.1 uncultured Roseivirgaceae bacterium | reverse complement strand
AGCCTGACCATCAATATAGGTTAGATGCCTGGCGTGTTTGCCTTCAAAATCTTTCAGATTAGGCCCGCTGGGTGGAACAACGATAAATTCGATCTCAGGATCAGAGGCTTTCAGTCGGTCAATGGCCCGCTGAACCTGGGGGGGATAGACCCCCGACTGCTCCTCAGGAACAACTAACGGCTTTTCAACCTGGTCCTGGCAGGCTACTGCAAAGAACAGTATCGGAAGAAATGCGGCCGCAGCAACAATCTTCCAGTTTTTTATTTTTTGTTTGAGTGTACGCATCATTTCAATTCGTTTAAGGGTTAAAGAATTACTAAAATGGCTGGCGAGTTTAAAATCAGCCGAGTGTAAGGCAACCCTCGCCAGCAGGCTGCAGTATTCGTCTACATCATGCTTTTCTACAGCGCGCGCATCTGCCTCGAACTCATGAAGCTGAACAAATATTTTTTTATAGATCCGGATCACCGGATTGAACCAAAAGATTATTCCCAGCAGATTGAGCAAGATGATATCAAACGAATGATACAACTTCGCATGAATGCTTTCATGTTCAATGATTTGCTGCTTTTCTTGTTCCGAAAGGGAGTAAGCACTGCTGATGAAAATGTAATTGAAGAACGAAAACGGGCTGTGTTCGCCTTGGAATTCAAAAATGTCGTGATTGCTATGTGTATACCGGAAGGATTTTTTCAAAGTTTTTATCATCCCGGTCAGCCGGATCACAAAAACAATCATAAAAACAAGCAAGCCTGCTGCATAAACAATACCGATAGTTTGCCAGGTAGTAAATGTTGCTGCTGCCGTTTCGGGCATTGGCTCGCTTGCCGGGGTTGGGGTAAAATATGCCGGATCTGATTCAACAGAAAGATTTAATGAAGGCACAGGTGAATCAGACGTGGTGATTGTAAATAAGGGAAACGTAAGTGAGGCAATGATCGCCACCAGTAAAAAGATCCGGTTCAGTCGAAAGCTTGTTTCCTTTCGCAGCAATAACTGATAGATAAGCAGGAGGAGGCACAACCCGATGCTTGCTTCCAGTAAATAATTGAGGTACGCATTCATGATTTCTTGCGGTTAGATTCCTTTAACAGTTTTTCTATATCCTTTAAGCTCATATCGTTTTCTTTCGCAAAGAACGACACCAGGTTCTCGAAAGAGTTGTTGAAATACCCTTTCAGCATGGAGTTAAGGTAAAACTTCGTGTACTGCTCTTTGGTGATGATGGGAAAATACTCGTGCGTTTTACCATAAGCCGTGTGATCAACAAACCCTTTTGTTTCCAGGATGCGAATAATAGTAGATACGGTATTATAAGCAGGCTTTGGCTTGGGCAGGTCTTCAATAATGTCCTTTACGAAAGCTTTTTCAAGCTTCCATAACACTTGCATGATCTGATCTTCGGCTTTGGTTAGTTCTTTTATCATCATGATGCGGGTTACAATTTTAAATAGGTTGTCATTTCCCGGAAAGAATTGGTGCGGTGGAGTATGGTTCCTTCGCTATCGATCAGGAAGTATGTTGGATAGCTGTCGATGAGCATATCGGTTCGTAATTGTTTTCCGGATTCTTCGGTTTCCCGCACATTCAGCCAGCTGTATTTTTTGGCCTGAATAAAATCTTTCCATTGGCGCTGATTCTGATCAATTGAAATTCCGATTACATCAATACCGTTATTGTTAAGGACTGCCAGAGTTGCAGCGATTTCTTTGTGTTGCTCAAGGCAGGGAGCACACCCGATAAACCACATATCAATCAGGTAGCGTTTATTTTCTAGTGTGGTGAGGGGCTCAAGTTTCCCATCCGGAGTGTAGAAGTTAAACTTAGTCAGTTCAATTTTATCTCGCGTAAGAATGTTCTCTATTTTTCGATAAGGATTCAGGAGATGATCACGAATCGCTTGATTTTGACCTGCCAGCAATAAACGTATTTTTCGAAGCTCGTCTTTCCGGCTTGAATTTCGATTAAAGAAGTTTCGTGAGATTTCGATCGAGAAGGAGTTATTAATATTTTTCCTAAGCTCGTTCATTAAAAAATCATTAATGACTGTACTGTCAGCAGATTGCTCCATCAATTGATCAAAGCGAGTTCGAAAATCAAGTGATGTGTAATACAGACCTGATCCTATTACCGTATCAATTTCAAGTGCTTTGCCCGTGAATGTTCCTTTTACAACTATCGAGTCTCCATCCAGCCAAAGCTGATTCATTCTTTTATTTTGGCCCGTGTAAAAAGTTAGGTTGTACAGATCATGAAGCGGTCCGTTGAGCTTAATGTCAAGCGATTGAGCATATGGAATGAATTGAAATTCATGGTCTTGCGTAATATTTGAAAAAAAGATACTGTCTGCAGGCAGGGAAGCGGCACTCAAGCGCAGGCTGAGCTGGCCAAAAGACTGGGTTCCTGAAATGATTAAAAGGATAAAGAATATTCTTTTCATAGCTGCTAATCAGAATAGGTTACAGGACTGCATTGCGCAAACTTGGAGCTTGATGGCAGCGAGAATTTATATGTTTTAATAAATTTATTGAGCAGTGCTTCAAACTGTTCTGCTTTTGCAGCCTCAAGTTCACCCGGTTTAAAATTGAACAGAAAATAGTCGATCGCTCCGTTTTCATTGAAATAGATGCGGTTGAAACATCGCGTTTGTTTAGTCCAGGAAAAGCCGTTGTCCTTAAGATGTTTTGAAAGATCTTTGAGCAATCCTACATAACTCGCATAAAACTCCTTTGATTTAACTCTAAAAACTGCCTGAAGTGAATCCGGGCCCTGGCTTAACGCAGGCTTATATAAGCTGTCGAGTGCTTTAATAGAAATGCCACTGTCAATCGCTTTTTGAAAAGTTGTTGCTGTCTGACTAAATCCACTCAGCGCAAAAACCAAAAAAAATGAGATAAAAATGGCTCGTTTCATTGTTTTAACTAATGATTACGTTTTAAAACTAAATCTTTAGTTATTAAGGTCAAAATAAAAGCGGAATTATTTTTCCGCCTTTATCTTGATAATTATTGCAATTGCATCAAAACAGGCCGGTGATCGGAGATGGTGTTGTAATACGTTCCATCGCATTCATTTAATTTTAGCACCCGGATGTCTTTCACTTTAGTAAACAGTTCATTAGTAATCAGCATGTGGTCCAGCTGGCTTGGCCAGCTGGGGTAGCTCCAGTTAGCCGAACTGCATTCTGCAATGGTCATATCAGCAAACCTGTAGTTAGCAGCATCATTCACAAAGTTGGTGAAAACATCATTGCCTTCCGGCTGAGTGATATCTTCGTTATAGTCACCGAGCATAACAACTGCTTTATTGCTCAGGTTTGCATCCATATAGGTCTTAAGCTTGGTAGAAGCACTTTTTCTTCTGGGAATGCTGTCGTCATCATCGCAGCACTTTAGATGAAGATTGATCAGTACAACTTCCTGCCCGGAAGGAGTGTGGGTTGCTGTGATAAACATCGGTGAACGTGGGAATGCACTCGCATCCACCAGAGGATAGGTAGCTGCGGAAACAGTAACTTCTGAAGTCTTGTACAAATACCCGGTCTTGATTGAGCCTGTGGTTGATAGCACCCCGGCCCAGCCCGGCAATGCGGCAACCAATGTGTTGAAATTTGTTGCGGTACCGATTTCCTGAACGGCAATGATATCCGCATTTAAGGTAGGAATGATCTCAGCCAGCATAGAGATTGTGCTCGTTCCTTGCTTGGGAAACTGTTCAATGTTCCAGGTTACAATATCAAACGTTGAAGTGTTTAGCTGCGGGATGCAGTTCGCATATTTCCCGGCAACAGGAGTGAAGGCTGCCAGTGCACAATCTTCCGGATCGGGGTCTTCACCCGGATCCTCACCCGGATTTTCTCCCGGAGTGTTGTCACTATTCAGCTTGGTAATCGGTGTGATTTCCTCCTGGCAAGAGATCAGGACAATAATAAATGCGAATGCAATTAGTTTTTTCATCAGTTAATAGAAAGTCTTTTTAAAACAATGAATACGGGAAAGTGATCGCTGTATCCTTCAGGATTAAATACACCCCCGCTGAAGGTTCGTTTTGGTGTTCCTTTATACTTACCGCTTTCAACAAACATCCAGCGCTGCGCAAATACGGTAAAGGTCTCAGGGATATAATCAATGCCTGTCTGATTATTTAATGCGGCAGAGATAATAACCTGATCAAACAAATTCCATGCTCCGTTAAAGGCCAGTGAGCCATAGCCCTTTTTAAATGTTGGCTCAGCGGTATTGATCAACGTATTTTTTCTCCGGACATCGTCATTTGCTAACAGAATTTTTTTAATGCTTTTATTATTCGGATCATCGTTAAAATCACCCAGCATCACAATGTTGGCATTTGGGTTAATGGCTAATACAGAATCGACCGCTTTTCGTAAGACTTCAGCGGCTACCAGGCGCATATCTTCTTTTCCCCCTCTCCGTGAAGGCCAGTGATTGACCGCAACATGAAGTGTATCACCCATACACAGGCCCTTAACCCATAAAATGTCACGGGTTTTAAACGCTGCATCATCCGGATTTTTAATCGGCAGCTTTTTAATGCTGAAAGGCTTGAAAACAGAGGCCCGATAGAGCATGGCAACGTCTACACCACGCGCGTCTGTCATGTCAAAATGGATGATCTGATAACGTTTTGCAGCAATATTCGGATGCTGAACAAGATCTTCCAGCACGTTGCGGTTCTCGATTTCACCTACTCCCAGAATATCCGGGCTAAAACCTGCAATTACTTTCGACATGTTGCCGAGCTTGATGGCATAACGCTCATCTGTCCAGTTGTTTGCACCGTTTGGAAGAAATTCTTCATCAATTGTTTTGGGGTCATCGATGGTATCGAAAAGATTTTCAAGGTTATAAAACCCAACGATAGTCTGTGCGGGCTGATTATTTTGTTGCGCAAACGATGTAAGGCAAGTGAATGGCAAAACAATAAAAACAAACAGATTTTTTCTCACGACTGCAAAAATACTTTTCCTTTTCATTTTTCAGAATGGAGTGGCGTCAAAGATAAAGATTTGTTAATATCGCAACCTGAAACAGGGCTACGGTGAATTTTATATTTGCGACTGTTTTCAAGACAACCACTAAAATTGTACCCCTTGATGCGAATTCTACTTTGTATCCTATTCTCACTATGCACTTCATTCGCCTTTGCGCAATCCGGCAGCATAACCGGAAAAATAATTGATACCGAAACGAAAGAACCCCTGATTGGTGTAACCATCCTGGTTGATGGAACCAACAAGGGTGAAATCACGGATCTGGATGGAGCGTTCACTATTAAAAATGTACCGATCGGTATAAAAATAGTCCGTATTAAATATGTCGGCTATGAGGAAACAACCCGCGAAGTCGTGGTTGCGGAAGGGCAGACAACTTCAATCGGTGAGGTATTCATGCTCACCAACGCGATTGGTTTACAGGAAGTTGAAGTGTTTGCGAACATGGTAGACGATCGCAAGACACCCGTTGCGGTGTCAAACATCGGTGAAATTGAGATTGATGAGCAATTGGGTGGAATGGCCCTTGCCGAGATCATGAACTCCACACCGGGCGTGTATGCTACGCAGGGGGACGGCTCTTACGGTGATGCATATATGAACATTCGCGGGTTTGGACAGGAAGAAGTTCTGTTTATGATTAATGGTGTTCCAACCAATGATATGGAAAACGGTATCATGTACTGGAGCAATTTTGCCGGCCTCAGTGAAGTAACCCGCAACATGCAGGTGCAGCGCGGATTGGGCGCTTCCAAGCTTGCAGTAAACTCGGTAGGAGGTACAGTTAATATTCTGACGTCTCCCTCTGAACGCAAAAAGGGTGGCAGTGCCGATGTAACCTTTGGTAACGGGTCGTTTGCAAACCGCTATCGGGTAACCTTAAACAGCGGTTTATTGAAGAATGGTTGGGCATTTACATTCCAGGGATCAAGAACTACAGGACTTAATGTTTTCAGCAAGAATGATGGCTATTTCTCTTCCTCAAACCAGGGAATCCGCGAAGGTACCTATGTTGATGCCTGGTCGTATTTCTTGACTGCTTCCAAACAGCTTACTGAAAACCATACGTTACTGTTT
>CAZHQP010000176.1:0-6129 GCA_964534735.1 uncultured Roseivirgaceae bacterium | reverse complement strand
TGAAAAACTTGGCGTTCAGTTCCGGTTCGACCAGCGCATTCAAAAAGTTGATTTTGAAAAGACACAGCTTTTTGTTGAAGGAAAATCAGGTGAAGCGTTTGATCTGATCATTGGTGCCGATGGCGCATTCTCTGCCGTTCGCGGATCGTTTCAGTTTACCGACCGGTTTGATTACGAACAGGATTACATCGATCACGGATATAAAGAGCTTCACATTCCACCCGGTGCAAGCGGAGCTTTTCAACTCGAAAAAAATTACCTGCACATCTGGCCGCGGGAAAGTTTCATGATGATCGCGTTGCCGAATCCTGACGGGAGTTTTACCTGCACGCTGTTCTTTCCGTTTGATGGCAATCCGTCATTTGGTATGCTGAAGACGAACGCGGATGTTGAGAAGTTCTTTGAAGAAACTTTCCCCGATGCAAAACGCCTGATGCCGTCACTGCTGGAAGATTTCAATACCAACCCAACCTCTTCGCTCGTAACGATCAAGTGTTATCCATGGGTTAGGAACAAAACCTTCCTGATTGGCGATGCCGCACACGGTATTGTTCCGTTTTACGGACAAGGCATGAATGCAGGATTTGAAGATTGCCGGGTTCTTAATGATTTGCTGAACCAACACGGGGATGACTGGAACGTTGTGCTTCCGGAATTTCAAAAACTTCGCAAGCCCGATACCGATGCCATCGCCCAGTTGGCGCTCGATAACTTTATTGAGATGCGTGATCTCGTGGCGGATGCAGACTTCCTCCTCCGCAAAAAAATCGAAGGCAAGCTTTACGAATTGTTCCCGGATAAATGGGTTCCACTCTATCCCATGGTGACATTTATGGACAATATGCGTTACTCAGACGCGCTTCGAACCGGTCAAAAACAAAGGCTGATTATGGATGAGGTTATGAAAACCAAAAACCTCGAAAACACCTGGCAATTGATGGATTTTAAGCAGATCGTAAGTCAATTATAGACTGACTGCCCGCGAAACTCCGTCCAAGCGATTTCGCGACCGATATTATTTCTACAAAACTGAAACATATCTATTAATTTCACGTTTGTAGAACTAATAATCCCGGAATCCATGAAAGGAACGTATCTCGGAGAACTCGAAGAACTTGTGTTGCTCACTGTGGGCATTTTATATCCCGAAGCCTATGGCGTTGGTGTGATGGACGAGATTGAAAAGCAAACCGGTCGTTCGCTCAACATCAGCGCTGTTCACGCTGTGCTGACACGGCTTGAAGAGAAAGGCTTTCTCAAATCAAAAATGAGTGAACCTACCGATGAGCGCGGTGGCCGCAGAAAACGCATCTTCCTGTTAACCGCTGCGGGTAAGCGTGCATTGGAAGAAGCAAACGAAATGCGCACGCAATTGTTCAACCAGATACCCAGAATTGCACTGCAGTTTCGACTGGCATGATCAATAAAGTATGAAACACATTCCCCCAAAATGGGCTGACAGGTTTCTGGCGTGGTACTGTCGCCACGACTTGCTGGAAGAAATCCAGGGGGATGTATATGAATTGTATGATCGAACTGTAAAAAAGAGCAAACGCAAAGCTGATATAACGTTTGTCTGGAATGTGCTTCGGTTTTTTCGGTTGAAGAACATTCGTAAAACACGATCTAATTATAATCCTTTAATTACTATTGGTATGATCAGAAACATTCTGAAAGTCGCGATCCGCAATTTTTTACGTCAGCCAGGCCATGCATTTTTAAATGTGTTTGGATTAACTGTCAGCTTCGTGTCTGCGTTCATGATCCTGCTCTGGGTAGCGCATGAATTTTCATTCGATCAATATCATGCTGAGCCTCAGCGGATCTTTAAAGTTTTGAGCCATGTTCAAACCGATGGCTCGTTTGAAACATTCGATGCAGCTGCATTGGGTATGGACATATCCTCTGTTCCGGAGATAACCCGGCATGCACCGGTGATCAGCGGTGATCGCTGGCCCAATGAGCTTTGCTTTCGAACCTCAGAAACAAACGATTGCATTTATCTGAATGGTATTTACTCAAAAGCTTCCTTGTTCTCGATCCTGGACATTACAATTCTTCACGGTGAACAAGATCCGATAGCCAAGGAATTCACGATTGCAATTTCAGAGAACATGGCTAACAGGCTTTTTAATACGACCGATGTAATTGGCAAAACCCTCAAGCTGGACAGCTGGTTTGATGTTACCATCACGGCAGTCTTCAAAGACATTCCCTCCAATTCGTTGCTTCAATTCAATTTTGTAATGCCAACGGGTGTTTTTCAAAAGTTAAGAGGCATGTCGAACGATCAGTTGGCAGGTGGTTTTTATTCCGCGCTTATTAAAACAGGCTCTGATATCGATGCTGAAACACTCACGGCTAAGCTAAATTCTTCTGTACTTACCCAACGTTTAAAAGAAGATCACATAACCTATCAGGCTTTTCCTTTTACCAACTGGCGATTAAAAAGCAAATTTGAGAATGGTAAGAACACAGGTGGAAAAATTCAATATGTAACCTTGTTCATTGTTATCGCCATCCTTGTGCTGGCTATGGCTATTATCAATTTCATTAATTTAAGCACTGCGCGGGCTACTAACCGTGCAAAAGAAATCGGAGTTCGAAAAGTTACCGGAGCTTTGCGATCCGGAATAATTTTTCAGTTCGTTGGTGAATCTTTTCTTGTAGTATTTTTCTCCTTTGTACTCGCAGTGCTAGCGGCACAATTGTTAATGCCTGCGTTTAACAAGCTTATCGGAGATACGCTTAGCACACAGCTTTTCAGTGGCATGGTACCGGTTTATTTATTGATATTTTTGATTGTTGTGGCACTGGCTGCAGGTCTGTATCCGGCCATTATTATGTCATCATTTCAGCCTGCACGCGCGTTGAAAGGTGAGCTTTCGACCCGCGCTTCCGGAGCCAAGCATTTACGAAAGGTTCTGTTGGTTGCACAGCTCAGTGTATCCATCGGCATTATCATTTTTAGCAGCATCCTGTTCAACCAGCTCAATTTTATTGTGCATAAAGATCTGGGTTATGATCGTGAGAACATGGTTCGGATCGAGCCTACCTATAAGCTTTTGAAACAATATGATGCATTTAAGAACGAGCTTTTAAGCCATCCGGAGATCAAACATGTGGCAGCAGGAAATGGAAACCCGTTAAGTCTGGATGGGCATACAACTGGTATAAGCTGGCCCGGAAAGCCAAACGGTATGCGAATAACCTTTCAAACCCTGGGAGGTAATTATGATCTTCCTGAAGCCTTTGGATTAACATTAACAGAAGGCCGGATGTTTGATGCCAAAAAGGATACGCTTGGCAATGAAGTTATGGTAACGGAGGAAGCCATTAAGACTATGGGTCTTACCAATCCCGTAGGGGAGCTAATTAAATACGGGGATGCTGAGTTGATTATTATCGGTGTACTGAAAGACTTTCACACCGAGAGCTTACGAAATGAAAAATTGCCGGTTATTGTTTATCAACACCCGGTGCTGCAGTGTTCAGCACTCTATGTAAAATATGAGCCGGGTTCAATACAAAAGGCAATGGCAGCAATTATTGAAACATATAAACAACTGGAGCCCGCATACACAATCAAGTACAAGTTCCAGGATGAAACGTTTGACCGCATGTACAAGACCGAGATAACGGCATCACACATGGTTGTCATCTTTACGGTAGTTTCTTTGGTTATTGCGATCATTGGAGTAGTGGGACTCGCCACTTACAACGTCATCCGAAAGAAAAAAGAAATTGGGATCAAACGTGTTTTTGGGGCCACTATATCAAATATCCTGAGTATGTTAACGCAAGAGTTTATAATTATCCTTCTCATTGCAGCAGCTTTAACTACACCATTTGTATGGTATAGCGCCAACCAATGGCTTTCAGGCTTTGCCTATCGAATTGACATGCCCTGGTGGATCTATATAGCAACTTTTTTGGGCACAACCCTTCTTATTATTTTCATTGTTGTTGTGCAGGGCCTTCGGGCAGCAGCTGCCAATCCATCGCAAACATTACGATCAGAATAGATTTACTGAATGTGCATTTCGTACTCTTCAAATGTGTTGAGTACGTTTTTCACATAATTCACCGGCTCTTCGCATTTGCAGTATCCTGCTGCTGCAACGGGGTCGCGATAGTATTTGGGCTCTGACTTTTTCAACAGGAAGAATTCAACATTCTCCCACTCAACTGCGCTTTTTCCGTATTTCTCGGCAAGCTCACGGGCATCTATGATGTGTGAAAGGCCCGCATTGTATGATGCCAGAACGAATTTCAATCGCTCATTTTTATCAGTGATTGTTTTTCCCCAATACCGGTCCAGGGATTTCAAATAGTTAACTCCGGCCTTAATACTTTGTGCAGGGTTATCCGGATTGGTGGCGCCAAAACGCTTGGCTGTCTCCGGCATCAGTTGCATGAGTCCGCGGGCGCCAGCCCACGATTCATCATTTGAGATAAACTTCGACTCCTGGTAGATCACTGCGGCCAGTAAGCGCCAGTCCCAACCAAGTTTTTCAGCACCCTTTTTAATAAGATCATCATACCGTGAAATTTTACTTCCACCTAACGAAGAATAATCGCTTGTTGCACGGAGCAATGAAGTGCGCGGACTTTTAAAATACCGTTTGTGAATCACCATGAATGTTGGCTCCTTTTTAATTTTCACCAGCCATTCATTAATTGCTTTAAGGAGTATGGGAGAATTTTTTCGCACCGACCATGCTATTTGCTGGGGTGATGAAAGAATTGTGCTTACATCCAGGTTTGGATAGTAGTTTGCATTCACCATGGCTATCGGATGATCGGCAACTGTGAATTCAATATTGCCCAAAGCAACCTGCCGGATCAGTGATTCACTCTCTGCATTCGCGCTGTCTTCAACAATTGAAATGTTACCCCCCAATTCCTGCGAGAGGATTTCCATCCGTTCTGCAAAGCTCGAGCTCTTCATCACGTGCACTTCTTTACCGGCCAGTGAATCTGCATTTCGGATAACCTGTTTATCAACTTCACGCTGCGACAACGTTCTCCAATTCTCCGGTTTACGTTGAACAAGCACCTGGTACGAATTATAAAGAGGATTTGCAAAGCTTACATACTCCGATCGTTCGGGTGTTACCGTGAGCGGGAAGGCCAGGATGTCACCCTCTCCGGTATTCAGCTGATGAATGCCGTTCTCTACACCGGAAATAACTCTAATTTTTAATTCAACCTTCAGTTGTTTCGCCAGAAGCTTTAAGAGTTCATATTCATAGCCCACCGGCCGGCCTTTATAGATTAAATAGCTGAAGGAGTTATTATCAACTAACGCTGTAATGTAGCCGCGCGCTTGTATGCCATCAAGGTCAAGTTCTACTTCTGGTGTACCAAGTGAAGTATTGGTCTGCTGGATACAGGAAAATAAAATCAGCAGAAATAGAGCTAAATACCGGGAAAGGCGAGGCATAGGTACAGTAAAATACAAAAGGTGCGGGTGAAGCACAACTCTCTTGCTAATGTTACCTTAATAATGTTACCTCTGTCTGCAAACGCTATTTACAGGTTCTTCTCAACTACAGTTGATATGTCCTTTGCCATTGAATCGGAATAACCTGCCACAGAAAGAACTATTTTTCCATTCTTATCAATTACAAACAAGGCTGGTGCTGCGTAAACATGGTATAAATCAAGTATTGTCGATCCCTGATACACGGTGCTGATTGTAATTTTACGCTTTGTTAAAAAAGCTTCGAGTTTATCTGCTATCGGATCATCCTTTGTGTTCACTCCAATGAAGATAACTTTACCCGGATCATATCGCTCATGCAGTTTTTGAAGGGAGATCATCTGGGCAAGACAGGGTGAACATGCTTTATACCAAAAGTCAAGCACAACAATTTTTCCTTTCAGATCATGAAGCGATAATTCACCACCCGAAAGCAATGGCAATTTCCAATCAGGGGCTAACGATCCAACTGCCAGTTGTTCCGGTTCCCGATCCCGTTCAGGATTAAATGAAAATTCCTGATTATAACCTGAGAGTGTTTCCTTTTTGAATATACTATCCGGAACAGTTTCTGTCTTAAAATCTGTAATCCAGTGATCAAATACCTGTTCTTCTTTCGCGTCACCGGTAACTGTTATGAACTT
>CAZHQP010000175.1:0-6143 GCA_964534735.1 uncultured Roseivirgaceae bacterium | reverse complement strand
GGGCAATTTTTTGTTATTGGTGAGCAGTATGAGAAAGCGGCAAGCGGTGTCGGAATTGCAACTCAAATCCTGGGGGGGATGACCGGGTATGCATCTCAAACGGCTTCTGTTCAGCTGAACATTTATAATATGGTTATTCTGCAATTCAATCCGGATTTCTCCATTAACCGGATGCATCTTTTTGCAAAGGATAAAACTACGATGTTGTTGCCCGCAGGCTCAGGCTTTATGTCTTCCAAGCAGCTTTCGTACTATGCAATAGCCGCGGGCGGATTTGATTACAAATACACGCAGCAAACGGAAAACAATGAAACGTTTATTGTAACCTACATTGATTATGATAAAGAGAAAGGTCAGAAAGCAACCAACGTGCTGGGTTCCATAATCTATACACCTGAAAAAACTTTTATTACCGACAAGCTTACGCTGAACCGGAAATCATCCGACTATTACATATACAAAGCCAAAGCTGGTTATGTAATGGTTACCGAATATTTCAAGAAAGAAAAAAAGATTGAAAGCCGGCTTGAAAAGCTTAACTACTAAAATTTTGAATGCATAAACAAGCGTCATGGAGCAATCCATGACGTTTTATTTTAACTCCATTACCTTGTAAGAAATAATTTCAGTATGCAACGTATCCAGCTTGATCTGCCTTCAACTTTCAATTTTACCTGTGAGCTTCCGGTCCGGGCGTCTGATATAAATTATGGTGGGCATGCAGGGAATGATTCGATCTTAACCATTATGCAGGAAGCAAGAATTCTGTTTTACAGAAGTCTGGGCTATAAAAATGAATTGAATTTTGAAGGATCAGTAGGGCATATTGTTGCAGATGCTGCAGTGGTGTATAAGTCGGAAGCCTTTTTGGGTGATCAGTTGAAAATTCAAATCGGGTTCGGAGAATTTTCGAAATACGGGTTTGACATGTTTTACCGGATTACGAATTCAGCAACTGAAAAAGAAGTTGCTTTGGGTAAAACCGGCATCGTGTTTTTCGATTACGACAAGCGGAAAGTAGCCTCAATTCCGGTTACGTTCGCAGAAAAAATTAAAGACTGATCCGCAGGCATTCATCAATCGGTGATTCGGTATATTTACTGAATAACCCTGTTTGTATGAAATTCCACGCCACGCTGTTGCTTGTGTTTTCTTTCGCGCTTGCAAATGCTCAGGTTCTTGTTCGAAACCTCACGCCTGTCGATTACAATACAATTGCGTATCCGAACATCACCATGAACACACAGTCGAGTCAGCCGCATAAAGGCACGATTACCATGGCAGATGGGACTGAAGTGAAAGGGAAGATCACTTTTTTCCGAAAGAAAGATGAAACAAAGATCTTACGTGTTAAAGTGAATACCGGAGAAGAGAAAAAAGAGATCGAAGCCTCTCAGATCAAATCTATTGCACTTGATCCGTTGTTGTTTGAGAAAAAATATCCGAATAACTTTAAAAAACCTGAAAAGAATTTTCAACCGGGATATGTGATCCTGCCAACAGGAGAGAAGCTGATCGGTAAGGTTGCCCAGTTCAGGGATTTCAGTGATTACGATTTTTTTGTTTACGATATCGGCTTTCTGCCGGAAGGATCAGAGGTTGCTTCGATCTTCAGAGGTGGCCGTCTTGCGGAATTCGGGCAACAGATCGATGGCAAGATGAATATCTGGGACGGATATGTTGACGGATATTTGTTACGCATGGTGGACGGAAGATTCAGGCTGAGTCGCAATCCATATTCTAAAACTCAAAATGAATTCTTTACAGCTGTAAAAAATAACCTTGCTGATTCATTAGCGAAAGATGCATCGCAACGTGCATTGATTAGGAGCCTGAAAGACGGAAAGAATATAAACGAATCGATGGAGAATGCTGCAAACTCAGGCGCAGTGGTAAGTGAAGTACTGGGCAGCATTGAAATCAACAAAAAGGAGTATCTGATTTTTGATACACGCACCGGAACTGTTACCACACTGAATAAGGATAATCTGCAGCAACAGGCAAGCGCGCTTATTGCGGCCTGCAAGACTTCAGCAACCGTATCGTGGGAGGGGATTGAAGACTTTGTTCGCGAGCTGAATGCGAACTGTAACTAATTAACGGCTTAATACGGCCTGACTGCTTACGAGAATTTGTAAATCGGCATCGTTAACTTCTTTCTTCTCATCGGCAACGATCAGGAAGTTTTCATAGAGCGTATTCAAGTCATCACCCTGAACGGTATGTCCGAGCATCTCTACGCGATGTTTTAATGCTGCGCGGCCGCTTCGTGCCGTTAACACGATAGAGGAAGAAGGCACACCTACATCAGCCGGGTTAATGATCTCATAGTTCTCTGCATGTTTCAGAAAACCGTCCTGGTGAATGCCCGATGAATGCGCGAATGCATTCTTGCCAACAATCGCTTTATTAGCCTGTACCGGCATCCGCATCATGCTGGATACCAAGTGACTTAATTCGAACAAACGTTCTGATTTGATGTTTGTGTAAAGCTCAAGGTCTTTATGCACTTGCAGCGTCATGGCAACTTCTTCCAAAGAAGTGTTTCCAGCTCGCTCTCCTATACCGTTGATCGTCACTTCCGCCTGACGTGCACCATTCAGCAATCCGGAAATAGTATTGGCAGTGGCCATACCCAGGTCGTTGTGGCAATGAACGGAGATCACTGCTTTATCAATATTTTTTACATTCTCCATTAAATACTGAATCCGTTTGCCATATAAATGCGGCAGGCAATAGCCTGTTGTATCGGGAATATTCACGACATCAGCGCCCGCTGCGATAACGGCTTCTACCAATTGTGCCAGGAAAACAAGATCAGCACGGCCGGCATCTTCAGCATAAAACTCAACTTCGTAGCCCTTGTCTTTGGCATACTTCGTAGCCCAAACACCTTGTTCCAATACCTGTTCGCGTGAGCTGCGGAATTTATGCTTGATATGAACATCAGATGAACCGATGCCGGTATGAATTCTTCCGTATCGTGCATGGCGCAAAGCTTCTGCAGCAACGTCAATATCTTCTTTCTTAGAACGCGTTAGTCCGCACACAATAGCTTCCTTAACAGCTCTTGAAATCTCAACCACGGATAAAAAATCTCCCGGGCTTGAAATCGGGAAACCCGCTTCGATCACATCAACTCCAAGTGCTTCTAACTCACGCGCAATAATCACCTTTTCTTCGGTTTTCAATTGACAGCCTGGTACTTGTTCACCATCGCGAAGCGTTGTGTCGAAGATTTGAATTTTTTGAGCCATTGTATTCAGATTAATGCTTTAGTTAATAAATGTAGATGCGATGACTGATGCCGTGTTCAGGGCAGTCATGTTTACGGTTTCTTTGGTTTTTGAAAGATTGCTGATAACCTGGCCGCCCATTATTTGCGTGTTCAGAATCTTATCTTTTGAAGTTTTTGCATCTGCGATATCGGCCGTGCGCCAGCCGTGCTTGAGTGTTTGCTCAACTGCATGGATCACTGCATCGGATTCTGTTTTCAGTCCGAAAGAGATGTCGAGCATCAGCGCAACTGAAAGTATGGAGGCTAACGGATTAGCAATGCCTTTTCCGGTAATGTCGTGCGCGCTGCCGTGGATGGGTTCGTATAAACCAACCGAATCGCCAATGGAAGCTGAAGCGAGCATGCCCATAGACCCAGCGATCTGAGATGCTTCGTCTGTCAGGATATCACCGAACAGATTACCCGTTAATACTACGTCAAAGCTCTTCGGATTTTGAATGAGCTTCATCGCGGCAGAATCAATGAACTGGTGATCGAGTTTTACATCCGGATACTGTTTGCTTACTTCATTCACGGTTTCGCGCCATAAGCGTGAGCTTTCAAGCACATTTGCTTTATCGACAGACGTAACTCTTTTGCTGCGCGTTTGTGCTGCCTGGAAAGCCTTGTGTGCAATGCGCTCAATTTCGTATTTCTGATAGATCATTAAGTCGTAGGCAGTTTTGCCTTCGTCTTTACGACCTTTCTCACCGAAATACACATCACCTGTTAATTCACGAAAGAACAGAATATCAGAGCCTTTCAGGATTTCCGGTTTAATGCTGGAAGCTTCGAGCAACTCATCAAACAACTTGATCGGACGCAGGTTGGCATACAGGCCGAGCTCCTTGCGCATTTTCAGCAACCCTTGTTCCGGGCGAACTTTTAAAGTCGGATCATTATCATATTTCGGGTGTCCAACAGCTCCGAATAAGATGGCGTCACAGGTTTTTAGCTTGGCAAGGGTTTCATCCGGTAACGGATTTCCGGTTACTTCAATCGCATCGTGACCGATACTCGCTTCGTCAAATGAAAACTCATGACCGAAAATCTCACCGATCTTCTGTAACACTTTTTTTCCCTCGGCTGTTACTTCCTTGCCGATGCCGTCTCCGGGCAGTATGACTATCTTTTTCTTCACGTTAAGAGTGTGCTAAATCGTATTGTTTAATTTCTTTGTTCAGGCTCAGCAGGTAATCGATATCATCGTACCCGTTCATTAAACAGGTTTTTTTATAGGCATTGATTTCAAAACTTTCTTTCTTACCGTTGAAACTGATGAACTGATTCTCTAGATCTACAGTCACTTCAGTTTTAGGATTGGTTTGAATTGTTTCGAGTAATTCATTTACGAACTGATCGGACACCACTACCGGCAGTACCGCATTGTTCAATGCATTGTTCTTGAAGATATCGGCAAAGAAGCTCGATACCACTACACGGAAGCCGTAATCATAGATCGCCCATGCTGCATGCTCGCGACTGCTTCCGCAACCAAAGTTTTTACCGGCAACCAAAATTTTCCCGGTGTAAGCAGGATTGTTCAATGGAAAATCCTTAATCGGATTGTTGTCTGCATCAAAACGCCAGTCACGGAACAAGTTATCACCAAACCCTTCGCGCGTTGTCGCTTTTAAGAAACGTGCCGGGATAATCTGGTCCGTATCAATGTTTTCCACCGCAATCGGAACTGCAGTTGATGTTAAGGTTATGAATTTTTCTTTGCTCATTATTTTTTTGTTTGCCCTCACCCGTCCTTCGGACACCCTCTCCCCAGGGAGAGTGCAGGGTGAGGGGGATTACAGTTCTCTTACATCTGTTACTTTACCGGTAATCGCAGCAGCGGCTGCACTCAACGGGCTGGCTAAAAATGTTCTGGATTTCGGGCCCTGACGGCCTTCAAAATTTCTGTTCGAAGTACTGATGCAGTACTTGCCAGCCGGGATTTTATCTTCGTTCATGCCTAAGCATGCTGAGCAACCCGGTTCACGTAACTCAAAACCGGCTTCTTCAAAAATTTTATCAAGACCTTCTTTCTTTGCCTGCTCCTGAACCTGTTTCGATCCGGGCACAACCCAAACCTCAACACCTGAGGCTTTCTTTTTGCCCTTCACCATCGCAGCTACTTCGCGCAAATCTTCAATGCGTGCGTTCGTGCAGCTTCCGATGAACACATAATCGATTGCTTTGCCAAGCAGTTGTGAACCCTGCTCAAGCCCCATGTAATCCAGCGATTTTTTAAACGATACCTGTTCGTTGATTTCTTTTAACTCATCTGCTGTTGGAATGCGGTCGATAACCTTCATGCCCATGCCGGGATTGGTTCCGTAGGTTATCATCGGAGCGATGTCGGCTGCGTCAAAGGTTAGTACGGTATCATATTTCGCACCTTCATCGGTTTTCAGTTTCTTCCATTCTTCAACCGCCTGATCGAACGCTGCGCCTTGCGGTGCAAACCTTCTTCCTTTGATGTAGTTGAACGTTGTTTCGTCCGGAGCGATCAATCCGCCACGCGCACCCATTTCGATGCTCATGTTGCAGATCGTCATGCGGGCCTCCATTGAAAGATTGCGAATCGCGTCACCCGCGTACTCCACAAAATATCCGGTTGCACCGCTGGTGGAGATCTTCGAGATCACGTATAAAATAATGTCTTTGCTCACCACGCCTTTGCCCAGCTTGCCATTGATCTCGATCTTCATCGTCTTCGGCTTGTATTGCAGAATGCATTGAGTTGCGAGTACCTGTTCTACTTCAGATGTTCCAATCCCAAACGCTACGTTGCCGAATGCTCCATGGGTTGACGTATGACTGTCGCCACACACGATGGTCATTCCGGGAAGTGTTAATCCCAGTTCCGGCCCTA
>CAZHQP010000174.1:0-6144 GCA_964534735.1 uncultured Roseivirgaceae bacterium | reverse complement strand
TGCTGATTTGATTTGTTCAAAGACGTCTGAAACCGTTCTTCAAAATAAACTTCCTTGGCAGATTCAGTTGACGTATTGCCCAGCTTGGTGATTAAATTTATATCCTCCCGAAAATCAATTGTCGGGGTCAGGTTATGCGCCCCTAACGCTTGCCGGACAGCCGCCCGAACAACTGCATACACTGCGCGCTCATCATCAAACTTGATTTCTGTTTTGGTGGGATGAACGTTTACATCAATATGTTTCGGGTCGATCTCTATAAATAATACATAAAACGGAAAGCTGTTATCCGGCAACAAGCCTTCAAAAGCCGTCATCACCGCATGATGCAAATAATTGCTCCGGATAAACCGCTTATTCACAAACAGAAATTGTTCACCGCGGGTTTTACGCGCAAATTCAGGCTTGCCAATTACACCGGATACTTTTACATAATCAGTTTCTTCGGCACAAGGCGCCAATTGTTCCTGGTACGACTTCCCAAACAGGTTAACAATACGCTGACTTAACAAGCTTGAGGTTGAATTGCCTTTGCCTGCCGGCAGATCATAGATCTGCTCATCGCCCTGGATAAAGGAAAATCCGATCTCAGCATTCGCCAAAGCAAGCCGATGAAACTCGTCAACAATGTGCCGAAGCTCAACCGGGTTTGATTTCAAAAAATTCCTGCGCGCAGGAATGTTATAGAATAAATTCTTTACACAAATGTTGGTACCCTTCTCACACGCAACGGGTTCCTGCTTTTTAACTTCCGAGCCTTCAACAACGAGCAGCGTTCCTAATTCTTTATCGGCAGTCCGTGTTTTCATTTCAAGCTGCGCTACTGCAGCAATGGAGGCCAAAGCTTCTCCGCGAAAGCCCATCGTGCGGATCGTAAACAAGTCTTCGGCTTTCCTGATCTTGGAAGTTGCGTGCCGCTCCAGGCTCATGCGCGCATCCGTCTCACTCATGCCTGCGCCATTATCAATGATCTGCAACAAACCTTTACCGGCATCTTTAACAATCAGTTTGACCATTGTTGCTCCTGCATCGATCGAGTTTTCCATCAGCTCTTTTACAGCCGATGCGGGGCGCTGAACAACCTCACCCGCAGCAATCTGGTTGGCAATCGAATCGGGTAAAAGCTGGATTATATCAGGCATGAAAAACGCAGGGATTTTTCTAATTTCAAGGCTTACAAAAGTGCCTCTATTCAGCATGAATTACAAAGGCAAACGGAAGGATGCATAAAAAAGTTTGGGTTGTTTTTATCGTGGTGTGGGCGCTGGGTTTGCAGGTTTATGCACAATCTTCTAAAAGCGTCTGGGTCGACAGTGTTTTTCGTACGCTTAACCTCCAGGACAAAGTCGGACAGGTTTTGATGATCCCCCTTGATGGCAGTGCAGATCAGAACGACATTGAAAAAACACTCAACATCATCCGCAGAAATAAAATCGGGGGCGTTGTGGTTTCCGGTGGCGGACCGGTGAAACTCGTCAATACACTCAACGTATTACAGCGCGAAGCTGAAGTGCCCGTGCTGGTGGGCATGAATGCCGAACAGGGGCCGGGTGCAGTGATCGACAGCATGATAAAATTCCCTGAACCGATCATGCTGGGAGCTGTTCGTGACGACAGTCTCATCTGGTTTTTGGGTGAACAGATTGGCAAGCAAATGAATGCATTAGGTGCGCACATTAACTTTGCCCCTGCTACCGATGTCAGTACATCCTTTAATAACCCTGAACTTTTTCTCAGTTCGTATGGAGAAAACAAAGATCGCGTTACCAATAAAATTATTGCGTATCAGTCCGGATTAAGAAAAGAAGGAATTCTTTGCATTGCCAAACACTATCCGGATAACGGCATCCGGGTGGAAGGCTTTCATAAAGGTGTTCCCGTGTTGCGCACGAAAACTGATCCCGCACGTTTATATCCCTTGCAGATCATGATCGATAACGGATTAGCGGGAGTAGTGACTGCATACGAGCACCAGGTTATCTTTCCCACCAAAAAGCGCAGGTTTGTTGACGACAAAACAATTGTTTCAGCAGCCGTACCAACCCTGTACTCAGGTGAATACCTGAAACGTCAGGTTAACCTGAAAGGACTGGTATTCAGCTTTATCCCCGACATCCAGGAGCTCAATAAAAAATATGGCGCAGGCGATGCGGAGGTGTTTGCTTTTCAGGCGGGTAATGATGTATTGCTGTTTCCCAAAAACATAAACGCCACCATTCGGAAAATGCGCAGGGCGATTCGGAAGAATAAAGCGCTTGAAAAACAACTGGACGAAAGCGTTAAAAAAATTCTCGCTGCGAAATACGATGCGGGACTGAACAGTAATAATGTACGATCTGCTGAGAATCTTAATGCCCGGCTGAACAACATAGACGCTAAGGCTTTACGATCAATCCTGATTGAAAAATCAATCACTGCAGTAAAGAATGATTCAGGTCTTCTTCCGATCAAAGAGCTTGACCGGTCATTTGCCTCACTTTCTATCGGAGATAAAAATGTAAATACATTTTCCACGTATCTGTCAAAATATGTACCGGTTACGCCTTACGGCTTAAAGGCAGACACTACCGGAATTTTCCTCATGCTGAAAAAACACGATGTCATTATCGCAGCCATCTACCCGAATGGCGATTCGCTGGTTAATCAATACACCAGCCTGCTCCAGAGACTCAGCGCAACAAAAAGAGTAATCACGGTTTTGTTCGACTCTCCTGCACGAATCAGCAACCTGGAAAAGCTGCCGGTTATCGTTCAGGCTTACTCACCGGAAGATGATGTTCAAAAAATCGTTGCCCAGCAACTATTCGGAGCATTGCCGGCAAATGGATCACTATCCATTTCCATAAGCGATTCAATTAAAGCAGACTCAGGTATTGATATAATGCCATTAAAGCGAATTGGTTATGCCGTCCCTGAAATGGCGGGTGTTAACAGCCAGATACTGGAAAAGATTACCCGCATTGCCAATGATGCAATCGCTCAGAAAGCAACTCCGGGCTGCCAGATTATTGTCGCGCGCAAAGGGAAGATCGTCTACGAAAATTCATTTGGTTCTCAACTCTATGATCAGAAAGTTCCGATAACGGATCAATCCATTTATGATCTCGCTTCGCTCACAAAAGTTACCGCAACCTTGCAAGTGTTCATGTTCCTGTATGAAAAGGGACTTGTGGATATTTACAAAAAAGCATCGTTCTACCTGCCTGAGCTCGATAGCACCAACAAACAGGATCTGATCATCAAGGATATTCTCACACACCAGGCCGGACTCATTCCATTCATTCCGTTCTGGATTCAAACCGTTAAAGATTCGGTACTGATGCCGCAATATTATAGCCGCGAGAGAAGTGAAGCGTATCCGTTACAGGTGGCTCCCCATGTGTACGGATTAAAAACATTACCCGACAGCCTGTGGAACTGGAGCATTAAATCAAGATTGCGCGAAAAGCCCGTGCGCACTCCATATAGTTATGTGTACAGCGATATCGGGTTATACATTTTACACCATCTTAATGAGAAACTTATTAACCAGCCGCAACAGGATTTCCTGCGCCAGAATTTATACGATCCGTTAGGCGCATCCACCATGGGTTATCTGCCGCTTGAACGGTTTGATCCGTTACGCATCGTTCCCACGGAAAACGATAAGCTGTTCCGCAGAGAGCTTTTAGCCGGAACTGTACACGATGAAGGCGCAGCCATGCTGGGCGGACTTGCCGGTCATGCCGGGAACTTCAGCAGCGCCAATGATCTGCTTAAGCTGGGCCAGATGCTTTTACAAAGAGGTTACTACGGTGGCGTACAGTACTACAAACCCGAAACGGTCGATTATTTTACCACCAAACAATTTGAAACCAGCCGGAGGGGACTTGGCTGGGACAAGCCTGTACAAAGCGACTGGTCAAGTCCAACCTCAATCCTGGCCTCCCCTAAAACCTTTGGGCACACAGGATTTACAGGCACGTGTATGTGGATCGATCCGGAGTTCGATCTCGTGTATATCTTCCTTTCAAACCGGGTTTATCCCACCCGTAACAACAATAAACTTTCTTCCCTGAATATACGTTCTCGCATTCAGGATGTCATTTACCAGTCAGTTTTCGAGTATGGGAAGTATGGAAATAACCAGTTCAGCTCACGCGTGATACCCTACATTTTAAAGATCAGCAACAATTAACCATCAACCTCAGTGAACCACATTAAAATAGGAATTGTCTGTTATCCCACATTCGGGGGTAGCGGTGTAGTTGCCACTGAACTCGGAAAAGCACTTGCGCAGGAAGGGCATAAAGTACATTTCATCACCTACTCGCAACCGCAGCGTCTTGACTTCCTGAATGAGAATTTATTCTACCACGAAGTAAACATCCGGTCATACCCGTTATTTGAATATCCTCCGTACGAGCTGGCCCTGGCCAGTAAAATGGTGAGTGTTGTGAAAAACGAAAAGCTCGATTTGCTGCACGTGCATTATGCCATTCCGCATGCATCGGCAGCGTATATGGCCAAGCAGATATTACGATCACAAGGCATTAACATTCCGGTGGTAACCACGTTACACGGAACCGATATAACGCTCGTAGGAAAAGATGCATCCTACGAACCGGTGGTAACCTTCAGCATTAATCAGTCTGATGGTGTAACCGCTGTATCAGAAGATCTCAGAAAAGAAACGTATTTACATTTTAAGATCACCAACGAGATTGAAGTGATCCCGAACTTCATCGATCTTGAAAAATTCAAAAAGCAAAAGAAAGATCATTTCAAGAAAGCAATTTGCCCGAATGACGAGATGCTGATTGTTCATACCTCCAACTTCCGGAAAGTAAAACGCATTGGCGATGTGGTTACAGTGTTCAACAACATCCACAAAGAAATCCCGGCCAAGCTGTTAATGATCGGTGACGGACCGGAGCGCGCCCATGCCGAGCAGCAATGCCGTGATCTCAACATCGGTCACGATGTTCGTTTCCTCGGAAAGCTGGAAGCAGTAGAAGAAGTACTTTCTGTTGCCGACCTGTTCCTGATGCCATCTGAAAAGGAAAGCTTCGGATTGGCAGCCCTCGAAGCAATGGCGTGCGAAGTGCCTGTTATCTCGTCCAACACTGGCGGTATTCCGGAACTGAATATTAACGGTGTTACAGGTTTTATGAGCAACGTAGGCGATGTTGAGGATATGACCAAAAATGCGCTTACTGTCCTCGACAAAAACAACCTCCCCAGGTTCAAGGAGAACGCTTTGAAACGCGCTCAGGAATTCGATATAAGCCGCATTTTACCACTTTATGAAGCTTATTATCAGCGGATAATGGAAAAGGCATCAATCAAGATTTCTGTCTGACGAAAGTCATGAAAAGGTTCCGCGCATTGACTTCAATTTGAGCGTTTTAAGGATTAAATTTGCAGAAAATTAAGTGAGATGGCAGAAGTGAAACCGCAAAACAAAGGAACCAGGCAGCTTTTCAAAAGTCCGATCTTGGAAAAGCTCAGTCGCACGCATATTTCCATTCCGTTGATTGTGTTTTTTTCGTACTCGGCAGCGCTGCTTTACTGGAGCGTAGCCAACACTTCACTTTCTGTCGGACTCACTACAATCTTGTTCTTTACAGGATTAATCTTCTTCACCTGGGTTGAGTACCTCATGCACCGCTATGTATTCCACATGGAAGTGTATACGAAATCGCGCGAAAAGCTTCAGTATGTAATTCATGGAGTTCACCATGAGTTCCCAAAAGATAAAACCCGCCTGGCAATGCCTCCGCTGTTGAGCATTACCATTTCAACTGTATTACTATTATTGCTTCGCCTGGCAATGGGCGATTATGTGTTTGCTTTTCTTCCCGGATTTTTGAGCGGCTATGCAGCGTATTTGTCAGCGCACTACGTAATTCATGCGTACCAGCCTCCGAAAAACTTCTTAAAATATCTGTGGATCAACCACGGAACACACCACTATAAAAATGGAGAAATGGTGTTTGGGGTTTCTTCACCATTATGGGATTACATTTATGGAACGATGAAAACTCCGATTCAAAGAAAGCATGCCGAGTCGGTACGCAACTACGATGAGATCAATCCCGATCAGCAACTGCATCATCAGCATTAATTGGTCTATCCGGTAAGGTCATAAAAAAGCCCTTCTTC
>CAZHQP010000173.1:0-6182 GCA_964534735.1 uncultured Roseivirgaceae bacterium | reverse complement strand
TTGTTGTGCTCGCCTGCGCTGTCGGGCGGGCTGCGGGATTGTCATGCCTTTTGCGAAATGGCAAAAGCCCCGCCAACCCTTGTGTAGTCCGTTCCGGCTGACTAAATATTGATTATTAAGGTTGCCTGCACTACCAACATATTTCACCTCCGTTTGAAACAAACTCCCGGTTCAAACCCGCCCTCCAACTCGCAGCCTCCATGCGCTGAAACATCGCATTACGGCTTTGATGGCTCGCGGTGTGGGTAGAAAGTGGTAATTTAGTGTATCCCCAGGAGCAATGATATACCATGATGCTCTAAATATTTTTACTGATGGATCGTCATATCAGGGACCTCGCAGAGGAGGCGTGGGATTTCTTTTTATACACCTAGACAAAAAAGGAAATGAGATTATTGAGGAGCGTCAACCATTCGGATATCGCGGAGCTTCAAATAATCAGATGGAACTCCAGGCAGCAATCCTCGCCTTAAAGGAAGTCCCTACAATAGAATATTCGTATAGAGTTTCTCGAATAGTAATATTTTCAGATTCACGGTACGTAACTGAGAATTATTTAAGAGCAATAAAATGGTCTCAAAGTAAATGGTTAAAATCTGGTGGCGCACCCGTTGCAAATGCATTACAGTGGAAAGAGCTCTTAAAAATTATAAAAGAACTTCGAATGAGAGTTTCATTCGAGTGGGTCAAAGGGCATGCAAAAAATGAAAACAATAAGAAGGTTGATAAATTGGCGAAGCAATCAGCAAAAGGACTTCTTAATAAACCATTGGTTTATACAGATCTTCGAAGAAAAACTTCAGACAAAATGACCAAGGCAGGAAGTGTGGTATTAAAAGGTCAGAAATTGAAAATTAGAATTGTGACCATTGAGTATCAAAGACTGCAAAAGGTGTTTAAAATTAGATATGAGGTTGTAAGTAAGAAAAGTGAATTTTTCAATTGTCTCGACTTTGCATTTTCAAACATCGCCTTGAGGACTGCGCACACATATTACGTGAAATTCAATGACGACTCAAGAAATCCAAGAATACTTGATATGATAAGAGAGATTATAAAGAAGCCAAAGAAGAAAACGGGCGAAGAGGAGTAGTCTTTCCATTGTTTACAAATATTCAATTCTCACCAATAAAAGATGTCGCAAAGGTATGGCTGGCGCGCATGCCTGACCCGCACGCATTGGCAAGGTCAAGCCACAAGGGTTTTCAAAAAAATCTCCACACCTACGGGTAGTATTTTTTCGAAAAACCTTGCCAATGCTCCTTTGCCAGCCAAGTAGTTTAGGCTTCTCTTTTATTTTTTCCGGTTTTTATTTTCTCTTAAAAATGTGTGTGGCGCAGCATAAATTTTAAATGCTGTAAACCATGAAAATCAAAACACACAACTCAAATGCTCAGTATCTCAACAACAATCACTTCTTCATCTTAGCTAAAGGAAACAATGCCGGTAAACCAATGGTTAATCCTTGTGCTAATTGCTTCGTGTTCTTAGCTCGCAACCCAATTGAAAAAGAATATTACTACTGGCTGTGTTACGGCCTTTGGGTTGGCGGTATGTTTCGCCCTTTCCTCATCGGGTCAGTCATTGAGTTTCTCCGCATAGGTGATCTTAATCATGTTATCAAAGCAGGTCAGTCTCAGTTGCAGTTGCGTAAGCAGGCGCTTCTCCAGGCAATTGAAATGCTCAACAAGTTATCAGCTCACCAATCCAACCTAGTAAAACAGGTTCAGCTTATCAAGCAAGCCAAGCAGGCGCTCATGTGCAAGCTTTTTAAATCAACTTTACCTAATGCAGTTGTCAAATAAAACAGCAAAAGCCCTCCACAATTGTAGAGGGCTTTCATTTTGACGTTATACTAACGCCTCTTCAGCTTCCTTG
This sequence comes from uncultured Roseivirgaceae bacterium, assembly GCA_964534735.1. Taxonomy (GTDB): domain Bacteria; phylum Bacteroidota; class Bacteroidia; order Cytophagales; family Cyclobacteriaceae; genus UBA2336. The sequence continues at coordinate 4,304 of CAZHQP010000173.1, read as the reverse complement.
CGATCCACTTCATCCCGAGCGAAATGGAAAAGCTTACTACCGCACCGACCAACGCGAGGACAACCGTCTTGACCACATCTTCCGAATGAATATTCGCGAAGATTGTCAGCAACGTGCCGCCCGCAGTACCAGCAGCAGTCCCACCATGATTGTCATGGCCCGTCATGCTTCACCTCCTCATCTGGATTATGAACCACTGCCGTCTGACTGACAGCCGTGACAACTGTTCCAGCTACTGCGATGTATCCTGCCACTGTAATTACTGCTGCCGGTAATGCTACAGGAGCAGCAATCAGCGCAGCACTCACAGCCGCCAAAGAAAGACCGATTGTCCGAAGAACCTTGAAAAATTTAGGAGTCGGTGCTTTTACTCTATCAATTACGTTCATTAAGCTTTTGATTTTATAGTTATAAAAACTTTCTCATTACGTTCCAAAGCTTCCAGCACAAGTGCTTTCAGCTTATCATTCGCCAGTCGAGACTGACTTCCCATCCCGAAACCGGTATGAGTTGTTACCGGTGCGATACATCCAAGCAGTTCAGTTAATGCATTGTTCGCGGGATGAAAAAGTATTCCCGATCTTTTGGGTACATCCATCACAATTAAATGCTCACCACGTTGTGCCGTGTATCGTTCCTTCAACTCATACCGTCCTTCCGGAATGCAGGAAATGTTCCGTTGGTTTTGGAGCCAGGGGAGCTCTATGGAGTTACAAACCCGATAGATGATCTCCCCATTTGTTCCGTGAGGATTGTAAGTCCTGATCAGCTCCAATTCCATTAAACACCTCCGTCAACAGCCACAATACTCAGCGCATTGTAAGAACCGTTCTTTAGTGGATAGAACTGTCCGTTCACTTGCTGAAAGAACTCGATCCCAAACACTAAGAAGATTGGCTCAGTCGCTGCACCCGCGATCGCAGTCGCGAGGTTGAATGGTCCGGCTTGCAGATTGTTCAGTTCCGTTTCCGGGCTTCTGAACAAGTTAAAGCTCGAAGTATCCGCTTCGAAGTCCACCAAAGCTGCACCCATGATCAATCGGAAATGCGTAGCACCCGAAGGTCCGGCAACCATTTGATCCGGATAGAAATTTGTCACCGCTACATCACACGCACCGGTTGCCCGGTTGATGGTTGCCTGGTACTGCCCGAAGAAAGTACTGCCAAGCTTGGCGTTAGAATTGAATTCAAAGCCAAGTAATAACTCAGCTTCTCCGTCAATTACATTTCGCTCACCGCGTGGATTAGTGGTATCAGCCTGAAGAACCTTTACCATTTCCTTAACCAATCGACTTGTCATGCGACTGTCTTTTGTGCTGAGGATAAGAGAACGGAAGGCCGTTCTCAAAAGCTTAGAGGCGCTTCCTGCGCGACCAAACTCGGCACCGTTTTCACGGGTTCGTGCAAAGTTCGGGTCATTCTTGATTCGATCCGCATCAACGCCACCTTTCTCCCGCGCAAGAAATCCATCCTGTCCAGTCTTGTAGAAGCTAACGCCTCCCATCTGGCCTTGGAGTTTTATGACCCCTTTTTGTCTTGCCATTTAGATTAAAAAATAATTACCCATCCTGTTATCGGCTCAGTCTGGTTCAGCCATCGTTGCAACAATGCGCAAAGGATGATTGAAAGATTAAGGCTTCAAAAAGTCGTGTTCTTCAACAGATACTATTAGCAATCTTTTGCCACTCTATTCCACTTCTAACTTAAGATCAACGCCCAGCCATAGCTAGGGATAAAGCATAGATGGTGTATGAGAACTTCGTTTAGGATGGTGATTTATATCAAGGATATTCAGCGCATCACCGGCAGGGGAAGCCGATATTCCCGCAATCTTATGGGTAAGATTCGATTAAGTTTAGGTAAGAATAAAACCGACCTCGTTTCTGTAAAAGAGTTCTGTCGATATATGAATCTTTCCGAGGAGGAGGTCATTCAATTCCTTAAGCATTAATAGAATTTAATTGCTTTTAACTCGCCATGTGGTTATCTTTAGTTAAAGAATCGTTCTTTAAATTTGATGACAATTGATCTCAATTTGATCACCGTTACCTCCAAGTAACCTCGATTTTTTGATAAGAATAAGAGATTGATTTTAAGCGCATTATAAGGAAGGGATCATTCCCTCCGACTCCACATTCAGCCGCCATAGTCTGCAAGACGAAGGCGGCTTTTTTTATTTAAGCCATATCAAACTCTGCAGCTACTTAGCTTTAAAAAAGGGGATAAGCTCCGGTTATGGCCCTTTTTCAGCCTTTATTACTTCCTATTTCAACCCTGTATTCGGCATGCCTTGCAAAATGCCCCAGTAGTTTTGCTTCATAAAAAATTATGTTAAACTCTTAACTTTATTCATTATGAAATGGAAGTCTGGTTATCTGGTTTTAAGCATTATGTTATTGACAACAACTGCTTGGACACAACAAAAAGCATCAAGCAAGTCTCTGTCATCGGAACAAACCCAATTGACTTCGGAAAGGTTAATTGAACTGGAGAATGACTCCAAATCACAAGATGTTGTGATTACGGTTGCAGAAAAGACAAAGCAGTTCTCATTGCTAATCAACAGCTCTGCCACGTCAGGCAAGATCAAGATTGAGATCATTTCACCGAATGGTGATTCGCAGGGCAATTTCTCTGTAGGCACCCAATTGATTTCAGTTAAAACAGAATTAGTGAGCGGAAATATCAGAAAATCACTTCGAGAGCCGCAAGCCGGTGACTGGCGCATTAAAATCACACCAACTAATGCCAAGGGTACAATCCGAATTAATTCAGAGCTAACCCAGTAACATTATCATATGAAGTTTCTCCATTGCAGGACACTTTTTATCCTGACGGTTGCTTTGACAGGTTACTGTACTCAACTATTTGGGCAACAGCGCGGGAACTATACGATCTCAGGTCAATTAAAGCTCTCTGCTGCATGGGATTCTGTCATATACCTTTCCTATATCCCGACATTTGAAACCCTGTACGAAATGTCGGACGAGATGATTATATCCAAGACTTCATTAGACAGTCTTGGATATTTTGAATTTCAGATTGGTTTCCTTCCCGAAGAAGAGAATATTTTTCGATTGCATGTAACCAAAAAGGGCGATTCTCCAACCACACTTATTATTGGTGGAACGGAAGAAAATCATATGTTCCTGATTGCAAACCGGTACTCTTCAATATTATTGAAGAACAATCTATCAATTCCTCCTTTCAGACATATGACTATTAATAACTCTAACAGAAATGATGCATTTCAGCTTATTACCAACCTGGTTAATCAGGCGGATAGCACAGGGGCTGAAAGCAGTGCATCAAAAAGATCCTTTATTGAACAAAAGCTTCAGCATGAACTATTGCTCATTGCCGATACTTCAAGTCACCCGTTAATTTCTCTGTATGCCTTACACAGAAGCAAATTTAAAGTAACTGATAAGAATGGCAGGAGATTCTATGAGTCGTATTTAAAAAAATGGAATAAGCAGGATAACCTGTACTTTAACGAAGTCAGAAAGAGTATTCCGCAGGAACAGCAAAGCATCGATAATTTGTGGATAGCGTTGATCAGTGGCTTCCTGCTGGCTGCCGGATTCGTAGCTGGAACGTACTGGAAGGATCGAAAGAAAAAATCCATTCAGAAGCTTAGTGTTCAGGAGAGAAAAATTCTGGAGCTTCTCAGACAGGGTGCATCAAATCAGGAAATCTCTGATAAGCATAACATTGGCATCAGCACAGTAAAGTCACACGTAAGCAGCATTTTAGACAAGCTAAATGTAAAATCGCGAAAAGACCTGATGAATATTAACTGAGCAACTGATGCTTGAAGCTATTTTAGCGTAGCCATATCAATCACAAACCGGTATTTAACATCACCTTTCAGCATACGTTCATAAGCTTCGTTGATATAGGCGATATCGATCAATTCAATATCCGAAGTAATGTTATGCTTGGCGCAAAAATCCAGCATCTCCTGGGTTTCCTGAATTCCGCCAATGGATGAGCCTGCGATGCTTCGTCTGTTACCGAGCAATGCGAAGCCTTGAATCTCAACCGGAGTTGGCGGAATACCTACACAAATCATCACGCCATTTGTATTGAGTGTACGTAACAATGCGTTGTAATCGTGGGGTGCCGAAACTGTGTTAATGATAAAATCGAACTTGCTTTTCAGCTCTTTCATCTGTTTGGCATCGTTCAGCAACGCAAAATGATGCGCACCTAACTTACGGGCATCTGCTTCTTTATTGGGAGAAGTGCTGAACATCGTTACATCAGCGCCAAACGCTGCCGCAAACTTCAGCGCCATGTGGC
>CAZHQP010000172.1:0-6223 GCA_964534735.1 uncultured Roseivirgaceae bacterium | reverse complement strand
CATTTCCGATTATGGTTGATAGATTGCGCGAACAATTGTCGTCAGAGAAGCTGGAAGACCGATTATCAAAACTTGTGCGACAATTCGAGAAGTTGAATGGAGTTCCGGATAAGAAATAACACTTTTTTACTGCTTCCGCAGAAAGCGATTTACTGGAAAGAACGCGATACCATTTTGATTAGCGATCTTCATATCGGTAAGATTGCCCATTTTAGAAAAGCCGGTATCCCAATTCCGCAAGTAGGGTCTCGAAATAACTTTAAGCGGATGGATGAAATAATCCTTTCAACAAACGCTTCTAACATTCTTTTTGTAGGTGATCTTTTTCACAGCGATATAAACCAGGAATGGGATCATTTCTGTACCTGGAGAAAACAATACCCGAACATTAAAATGGATATTGTACTCGGCAACCACGATCGCCTCCCTGAAAATTTCTGTGACGATTACCGCATTGATATCTACCCAACCGAGCTCATTCTCGGGCCCTTCACCTTTGCCCATCATCCGCGCGAAGCGGTGAACGATACAGAGTATATTATCTCCGGGCATGTGCATCCGGTTATCTCATTAAGCGGAATTGCAAGGCAATATGTAACGGTTCCTTGTTTCTATTTCGGTAAGCAACAAGCTATTCTGCCAAGCTTTGGATATTTTACCGGAGGCTATGCGATCGATATCGAAGAAACCGATTCAGTTGTTGCCGTAGTGAAAGACAAGCTTTTTGCCGTTCAGCTTAAGCCTGAAAGCAGCTATTCCGGTGTGTAGAGAAATCCCCAACAGTTTCTACAAACGCAGGTTTCGGCTCTTAAAAATTGCATTTCTGTTTCGGCTTGCCGCAAATCTGCCACGGCATTCGTTTTGATTATCTCGCTTAGAATCTAAAAACCAAGCATCATGAAACTATTGAAAAAATTTATCCCTGTATTGATTATGCTGTTTATCGCAGTTCCGGGTTTCTCCAATGAAACTACACCTGCTGTAAAAAATACAACCCCTAACGAAGCTGCTGCAGCCCGTGCGGAAGTGTTGACCAACCGTCTCGAAGAGATCAAAGCAATGGATATCAAGTCAATGTCACGCAGCGAGAAAAAAGCACTTCGTAAGGAAGTTCGTTCAATCGAAAAAGAAATAAAACAAATCAATGATGGCGGTGTTTACATCTCTGTCGGAGGTATTATCATCATTCTTTTATTATTGATCTTGTTGCTCTAAGTAAAATTCAATTCAACAAAAAAGGCGTCTTTTAGACGCCTTTTTGTTTATATAGAAATAATCTTATGCCGAGTTCCGCGCAGCATTAATGATCCCGAACATGCATCGTATGATCAGCTTGCGGTAACGGATTTCGTTCTCTTTGTTCTTATCTGCGCCTGATCGCAGATTCATTAGGGCAAATTGCTGAATCGCGATCAGTGGTAACACAATCTTCTCACGAAGCCTTACTGAATCTCCAATAGTCGGACTATTACCCATCAGGTCTTTCAATCCTGATATATCCAGTGTTTGCTCTTTTGAAAGCTCAAACTCTGAAAACATTTTCTTCCAGAAGTCACCAAACTCAGAATCGGAGCCTAAGTACGATGTGGCCTTGTAATACGTTTTGGTCATAGACATCATACTATTACCAATCAGAGTCCGGAAGAAGAGTGAATTTTTATATAAAGTCTTGAGTGCTTCGCCTTTTCCCTTAGCCTTCAGATTTTTAATAGCACTTCCAACGCCATAAAAACCAGGAATATTTTGTTTCATCTGGGCCCAGGCCCCAACAAATGGAATTGCCCGAAGATCTTCAAACTTCAAGCCATCCGATCCGTTGCGTTTAACGGGGCGAGAGCCAATGTTGCTGTCTCCAAAGAATGAAAGCGGAGTTACTTTTTCCAGGTATGGAACAAACTTCGAATCAAGCTTTAGCTTCAAATACGTTTGATAGCCCTCTTCTGCAAGCTCATCCAGGAGCTTTTTATCTTCAGTCGATAGCTTAATATCAGCATGCTTGAATACGTTTCCAATTAAACCAGCCGAAAGCAGTTGCTCGAGATTGTATCTACTCGATGATTCCTTTCCAAAATTGGAACTGATGGTTTGTCCTTGTATGGTGATCTGAACCTCTTCATTCTCAATCGTATCTCCCAATGAAGCATAGAAGTCGTGTGTGTTCCCGCCTCCCCGTGCTGGCGGCCCACCCCTACCATCAAAGAATAGTGCTTTTAACCCGTGCTTTCTTGAAACAGCTGTCAGCTCTTCCTTTGCCCGGAAGATAGACCAGTTAGCGCGCAAATATCCACCGTCTTTTGTACCATCCGAGAATCCGAGCATGATCGTTTGCTTGTTATTGCTTCGGGTAAGATGCTGTCGGTATACAGGAATCGAATAAAGCTCTTCCATGATCTTTGGTGCGTGCGCCAGATCGTCAATTGTTTCGAATAAGGGCACAACATCCAGTTCCAGTTGATCACCTTTTCCGATTAATAATCGCCCAAGCGTAAACACTTCAATGATGTGCAACGCATGCTGGCAATTACTGATCACATACCGGTGACTTCCGGCTACACCATTATCCTGTTGAATGGCTGCAATGGTTTTAACACTTTCGATTGTATCCCGAACGAGCTCGTCTTCAAATTTTAATGATCCAATATCAGCTTTCAGACCCAACAAATGCTTGATCTTATCTGTGCTGGATAATGATTCATATTTTTCAAATGCTATTCCTCCTTGATCCGCATGAAGCTTTTCGATAATTGCTTTCCAGACCGTATCGTGTTTCCGGCTGTCTTGCCGGACATCAAGCGCTGCAAAATGGAATCCGAATAATCTCACCTTCAGCATGAATGAATCCAGGATCTCGAGGAAAAGTCCATCGTGATCACGGATCAGGATTTCCCTAACTACCTCAAGTTCTTGCAGTAAATCTTTAGATGTGTTGTACGGCCTGCTACGCCCTGCAACAAACTCACTCAATTTATGCTCTATAGCCAGCGTAAGCTTGTCTACACCACGAAAGGTGATCCTGCGTCTTACCAGTCGGGCATCGCGGTAATAACATTTTAGGATACCTTCCTGTAGACGGGCCGCTACCTTTCGTGTTATTTCACTTGTTACGAATGGATTGCCATCACGGTCACCACCCGGCCAGAATCCGATAACAATCAGCTTGTCATTCTTCCAGTCCGCAACCGATAGATCCAATCCTTCCAGCAAGGCTGCAATAATTTTTGGAACCGAATGATAGAACACGTTCTCCAGATACCAGCAAAGACTTACTGCCTCATCATAAGGAGTGGGTTTGTCTTTATTAATAAAGCCCGTTTTCCCCAACTGCTGAAGCAGCAGGTTTATCTGATCAAGATCATTCTCGCGGATTGATCGTTCCAGATCAGTAAGAATACCCAAAACATTTCCCGGATAGAATTGCGTAGGGTGTGCCGTGAGAACAATCCGGAGACTAAAGTTCTCTAAACGCTTCTTCAGCTGCTCAACCTTATCATCAAACTTTGCCTGCTGCAGCAATGAGCTGATGCTTCCCTTTCCGCGTACGTCATTGATCTGCAAAAATTCTGAATCTTCAATTGAATCAAACAAGGCAACTTGCCGCTCAACGTATTGAATAAAGTTAAACAGCAGATCAAACTGTTCCTTTTCCGTTGCATGCGGAACAAGGTCTGCAAAGAACTTCTTAATAATGTCGTTCGCTGAATCACCGCTTTCAAAGCCGGCTTCACAATATTGCTGCATCAGCGGAAGCAACGTACCCGTGCGTAAAATATCCTGAAACGGTAAGTTCAGGAACAAACTGTTATAAATATGATACCGTGCCCCTACTACCTGATCGTACTGTACTGACATATTAATTGCATAAAAACTGTTGAAGTTACTGTGAGAAACCCAAATATTTCGCCTTACAGGAGATTTAAAATGATCCGCTTGATGAGGCCGCGCATTTCATGTACCTTCCATATGGGTTAAACTGAGGAATATGAAGAAGCTTTTCTCTTATGCAATCGTTTTAGTGCTATGTGTTTCATGTTTAGGCTATAAGGAAATGCCCGTTGAGTATGATTATAGCTACAAAGGAAACTTTAAAAAGTACAAGACTTTCGATGTGATGAAACCAACCGGAACTGCCGATTCCAGCATGATCAATGCTACGATCGAGCGTTCCATCCTCTCACGAATGAAATTTCTGGGCTATAAACAGACTCAAAACAAGCCTCACTTACTGATAAGCTTTAAAATGTTTGAAGACAGTCTCCGGTTTTACGGTTACAACCAGCCTGAAATTGAGCAATGGGTAATTAACAGTCAGGAAGATATTGGTTATGACTCCAAAAAAGTTGATTTAAAGTCCGGAACGTTGCTCATTCAGCTTTACGACCGCAGGCAAAACCGTTCCATCTGGCAGGGTTATTCAACAGACTTATACGGTTCGATCAACTTCCACGATAACAGAACGTTACGCAACGCTGTGATCTCCATTCTGGATAAATATCGCTTCTGGGCCGAGGATTTTATCGAGAATGGCGGGCAAAATCAGCATGAAGTGAGCAATTAAAATTAACCCGGTAAAAACCAGCGTTATAGCCTCCTTTTCCCCATAAATTTCAGGATCGAAGGTCGTTTTTTGTCAAAAATATTCTACTTTTGCAGACCCAAAAATCGGGTTTCCGGGAAACCGGAACGGATTGTCCGATGGTGTAATGGTAACACTGCAGATTTTGGTTCTGCCTTTCAAGGTTCGAATCCTTGTCGGACAACATAAAAAGCTCGAAATCCCGTCTAACTGACGGGATTTTAGTTAAATCTTGAACCTATGGCTGTTAAGATTTTCAGCGGACGCGCAACGACTTACCTGGCAGAGAACATTGCTCATGCGTATGGCGAATCGTTGGGTGAAGTGAATTACCAGCAGTTCAGCGATGGCGAGATGTCGCCATTCCTGATGGGTTCTGTCCGCGGGCACGAGGTTTTCATTATTCAGTCAACCATCCCTCCTTCTGATAACCTGATGGAGCTGTTGCTGATGGTGGATGCCGCTAAACGGGCCAGTGCATCAAGTGTAAATGTGGTGATTCCATATTTCGGCTATGCACGCCAGGACAGAAAAGACAAACCCCGGGTGGCCATTGCAGCCAAACTGATTGCAAATTTGCTTTCAGCTGCCGGAGCCGACCGCATCATGGCGTGTGATTTACATGCTGATCAGATCCAGGGTTTCTTTGACATACCGGTAGATCACCTCGATGGATCATACATTTTTGTTCCGTACCTGAAATCATTAGGGTTGCCGAACATCATGTTTGCATCACCGGATGTGGGTGGAATTAAACGCGCACGAAGCTTTGCAAAATTCTTCGATGCCGAGCTGGCAGTCTGCGATAAGTATCGTAAGGAAGCCAACAAGATCGAATCCATGCGTTTGATCGGTGATGTGGAAGGCAAAGACGTCATTCTGGTAGATGATCTCGTGGATACAGCCGGAACGATCTGCAAGGCTGCGGGTCTTTTGAAGGAAAAAGGTGCCAGTTCAGTAAGGGCTGTATGTACACACCCTGTTCTGTCTGGTAAAGCGTACGAAAATATTGAAGGGTCTGTGCTGGAAGAGATTGTTGTATCCGATACAATTCCACTGAAGCAAAAAGGATCAAAGATTAAAGTGCTGTCGGTTTCAGATCTGTTTGCGAAAGCGATTCGCAAAATCCACGACAACGAATCGATCAGCTCACTTTTTATTAAACTGTAATTAATTTTAACTAAAACCATAAGTACAATGAAAACAATCGAGATTGTAGGGTATAAAAGAGCGAATCTCGGCAAAGCTGAATCTCAACGTTTGAGAAATGACGGCTATGTTCCCTGCGTAGTGTATGGCGGAAATGAGCAAGTGCATTTTTATGCACCGATGATCCTCTTCCGCGACCTGGTGTATACCAATGAAGCCCACTTTGTTCAGCTGAACCTGGAAGGCGAAGAAAGCAAAGCAATCTTGCAGGAGGTGCAATTCCACCCGGTAAGTGAAATCATCCTGCATGCTGACTTTTTGAAAATTGCCGATGATCGTAAGATCAAGATGAGCATTCCTGTTCGTCTGGTTGGCAAGCCTAAAGGTGTTGAAAAAGGTGGTGCGCTTTTAAGAAAAAGAGCTGCGATAACAGTAGCCGGTTTTTCAAAAGACATGCCTGATCACATTGATGTAGACGTTTCAGACCTGGATTTCCACCAC
>CAZHQP010000171.1:0-6236 GCA_964534735.1 uncultured Roseivirgaceae bacterium | reverse complement strand
GTATTGTTCTGCGCGTATCTCATGATTGAAATCCCGGCTGACAGCTGGGGTTATTTCTTTCTTTGGATGGCGCTCGGTTTAGCGATTTACTTTGCCTACGGATACCGTAAGAGCAAGCTCGCCAAAGTTTGACAGGAAGCCCCAGCAATAAAATTTATTTCGTTACCACCTGATAGTTCACATTGTGATCTTTCAGGTATTGACGGATGAATTCAAAATTCTTTTCGTCTTCCCCTAAGTATTCTGGCGGACAGATTCCAATCCGGTTAAATTTTTCATCGGCTACCAGATGTGCTGCCGCGGTACATGTATAGCCGGTGGTTCTTGCCATCGATAATGTTCCCGTAGCTTTGTCTGTACGATCAAGGAGATTGTATTCATAAGTTTTTCGTACACCATTTTCATCTCCGCTAATGCGGATACGCATTACGGTAAACTCTTCTTCGCCCGGTTTTAATTTCCATTTCGGGAAAAGCAATTTGGCGGTAAGATCAATGGGCCGCACTTTCTGACCTTTTACATCAATTTCTTCATACGAAAAGAAACCGCTTTCACGAAGTACGCGCAAGTATTCAATGTTGCCCGGATAGCGCAGGGTCTTCTCAATCATGTTGGGAATGTTAGGCATGGTTTTGATCAATGATCGTAAACCATCTGAATTCCATGACTCCAGCGTTCCAACGCCTTCAAACTTGATGTGCTCGGAATCAGATAATGCTTCCTTCGTAACAATCTCACCGCTCTGAACATACCGTGCAGGGCGAACGTATTCTTCAATTACATCAATCGGGGAGAACACAGCCTTGTATTCATAGGGCCATTCGCGCACCACAGGCAATCCGCCCACAAGGCACTCGTACGACTTTACGGTCATGCGTTTGTTATGATAGCCTAAAATAATATTGCCCATACCCGGTGCAACACCACAGTCAGTAACAATCGTTACGTTATGCTTTTTTGCCAGATCGTCCAGTAAAAACGGATCTTCCGGAAAGAAAGAAATGTCCACCATGTTTTTTCCGGCTTCAATGACAGTTTTCACGGTGTTGAATCCCATAAAGCCGGGTACAGCCCCGATTACCAGATCAAACGGTTGAATGGTTTGTGCGAGCAGCTTTAAATTGGAGAAGTCGAGCTTCTGCGTTTTGATTTTATACGGAGCAAGAGACGCAAGCGCTTCTTCACTGAAGTCAGCCGAGGTAACATCAAAATTTTTGGCAAGATCGATGGCCATTGCTTTGCCAACCAGACCTGCTCCGAGCACGATAACTTTTTTCATGGGACCAACAGATTTCGTGCAGGCAATTACATTTATTTAGCGGATAAATCCATGCATAATAACAAGTACGGCTGGTGCCATCAGGGCTAGATCAATAAGAGAAAATCGTTCTTTAATGGTTGCGAAAATGCGGGCAGTCTTTTCCATGGTTGATTTTTGTCAGGGGTTGATTTAAAATGAACTGGGAGGTCTTTCGGCAGGTATAGCAGTAGGTTATTCTGCTATTAGAATCGCAAACGGAATACCCCATTCGGGGTTGCATAAAATTTCAAGTAACTTTCCCTATCTAAACCCGTAGTGCATGCTAAACCCGGATAAAATTCTGCAAAAAGCCAAAACTTCGGCCTTCTATAGAACCATTTTAAATTGGTCGCTGGCGCGAATGATCCCGTTTAACAAAGCTCATGGTTTTAAAATTGTCGAGATCTCCGACTTCAAAATAAAAACATTGATCCCATACAGGCGCAATAACTTTAATCATATACGTGGATTGCATGCCTGCTCGTTGGCAACGATCTCAGAGTTTACAACAGGGTTTCTGCTGATCAGCAATCTGGATATGAAAAAATACCGTCTTATTATGCCCAGGCTTGAAATGGATTATCACTACCAGGGCAAGATGAATGCGTATGCTGAATTTTCGATCTCACCGGAATGGATTGATCAGCAAATTATCACCCCGCTCAAATCACAGGACGCGGTAATTGTTCCATGTGAAGTTAAAATTCATGATGCACAGGGAAATCACCTGACAACAGGAAAAATCTTCTGGCAAATTAAAGACTGGAGCAAGGTGAAAACGAAAGTTTCCTGATCGGAAGGATAAATATTTATTGGTAACTTAAACCATCCAAAAGCTCATGTTATGAAAAAGATTGATGCACTTTTCCTGGAATATGGTGAAAGCCACCAGAACGAAACCAATAAAACAATTCACTGGATTTGCGTGCCCCTTATTTTTTTCAGCATTGTTGGATTGATTGCCTCTATACCGGCTGAACCATTGTTGCGCATGACAGGCGGTAACCCGTATGCAAATTGGGCAACTGCATTGCTGGTGCTTGTAGTCGTGTATTATGTCTCACTTTCCATTCCATTGGCTATCGGGATGACGTTGTTTGGGCTGCTTTGTTTATTCATTTGCAACATCATCGTTCGGTTAGACATCGCCCCGCTTTGGCTTATAAGCGTTATTGTTTTTGTTGCAGCATGGATCGGACAATTTTACGGGCATAAAGTTGAAGGAAAAAAGCCTTCGTTTCTGAAGGACATTCAGTTCCTGATGATCGGCCCGGCCTGGCTGATGCATTTCCTGTATAAGAAAGCCGGAATCCCGTATTAATTGTGTCGCTGTCATTTCACGAAGGTTCACCGGAAGGATTGGCGTTAGCGTTTGATCTGGGAATCTTCCATCATCCAAAACATTTAAAGCTTCAGGCGACTTCAGCCTGGACAACTTTTTTACATCCGTAATCAAAACTCTATTGAAGGGCTTGTGTATTTTCATATAGAAAATGATCAGGCTGCAAGCCCGCGGAGAAGTCCGTACGGGTCGTTTGTTTTTTCAGATACGTTGACAGAAAGTGATTTGCTGGAGTTTGTGGCATTCTGTGAGCGCGAGTTAAAAAAGAAGAAAATCAGGACGGTTATACTGAAGAATCAACCAGAGGTTTATTCAGTTCAGAAAAGTAAATTGCTTAATGACGTATTGACCAAGCTTAATTACTATGTTAAGCTGGAAGAAATAAGCGCGATAATTGAAATCACAGATCAAAGCTTTAATTCGGGATTGCATAAATCAGAAAGGAAGCGCTTGAGAAAATGTCGCGAAAACGGATTAGCATTTGAGAAAGCCGATTTAAGCCAGCTCCAGAAAATTTATACTTTCCTGGACGCGTGTCGAAAGGAGAAAGGCTATGCGCTAAGCATGACGTATCCTGAAATACAAAAGCTGGTTGAAGCTTTTCCGGAGCGAATTATGTTGACCACTGTTGTTGATAAAAATAAAATTGTTGCTGGCAACATTTCTATTCGAGTATATCAGCATGTGCTGTATAATTTTTATCATGATCACACAAGCGAGTACGATCACCTAAGCCCGGTAGTTATGCTGAATGAGGGCTTGTATCAATTTTGTCAGGAGAATAAAATTAAATTCCTTGACTTGGGTACTTCGATGATTGACGGCAAGCCAAATCAATCACTTTTTAATTTTAAGGTGAATCTTGGCGCGAAGCCTTCAAAGAAGCTCATGGTTTGTAAAACACTGGCACCATGAATGCGCCCTTGGTTAGTGTGATTTGTTTGTGCTACAATCAGGCGCGGTTTGTTGAGGAGGCTGTGCAATCAGTCTTAGGCCAAACATATCCAAACATTCAGTTAATTATTGTAGATGATGCGAGTACCGACAGTAGCAGGGAAGTAATTCAAAAAATTGTTTCATCTAACCCCCAGATTCAATCTTTGGTGCTTACTGATAATCTGGGAAATTGTAAAGCATTTAATCGCGGACTTGCGATGGCGAAAGGAGAATTCATCATCGACCTGGCTGCGGATGATGTTCTTTTACCCAATAGGATTGAAACAGGTGTTAAGATTCTGACTGAAAAGGGAAACTCATACGGAGTTCATTTTTCGGATGCTGAGCTAATAGACGAAGCCGGAAAGCATCTTTCTTTTCATTCAGAACGATTTCCGCACAACACCGTTTCGCAGGGAGATATTTATAAAGAAGTCATCAGCAGGTATTTTATTTGTCCTCCTACTGTAATGTGCACACGCCAGGTAATGACTGTGCTTGATGGTTATGACGAGTCACTTTCATATGAGGATTTTGATTTCTGGGTTCGATCTTCACGCGCATTTAAGTATGCATATTCACCCGAATTGCTGGTTAAAAGAAGAGTTTCCGGAAATGGACTGGGTTCAAAGCAGTTTAAAGTATTCAATCCGCATTCTAAATCAACTTACAGGGTTTGTGAGAAAATCTTGCGCCTCAATAACACGAGGGAAGAGCAGCAAGCATTGCGCAAAAGGATTCTGTATGAGATCAGGCTCAACCTTCGACTTTTAAATTTTGGGATTGCTGTGCAATCTTTTTTCCTGCTGATGCGTAATGCCCGAATGAAATACTGACGTTATTCTGAAGGAGGGACAACTGAAGAATCCCCTTATGTGGTGCGCAACCTGGGAGATTCTTCACTTTAGCTCAGAATGACGGTGATCACTTCCGGTTATCTTCACCCATAACCATGCTGTAATAGCTGGCATAGCGGCTGTCGGCAATCTCACCTGCATTCACTGCGTCAATGATCGCACATTTTGGCTCTGTTAAGTGGAGGCAACGTGCTCCGAATTTACAATTCAAACGTACATCGCGCATTTCAGGAAAATAATCCGAAAGCTCTTCGCGTGACATATCGATGAGTCCGAATTCTTTTATTCCCGGTGTGTCGATGATAAATGTTTTTTCATTGAGGCGAAACATTTCTGCAAAGGTTGTGGTATGAGTCCCTTTCTCTGAGTAATCAGAAATCTCACTTGTCTTTTGCGCAACATCGGGCGAAAGCTTGTTCATCAGTGTTGATTTTCCAACGCCTGAATGTCCGGACAAAAGTGTAATCTTGCCTTCCAGAATTTTACGGACCTCATACTGATCTTCATCCAGGGCAGAAATTTCTATGCAGGTTACTCCAATCTTCTCATAAACGCGCATAATCGCTTGCTGTTCGGCCAGCAATTCATCGTTCAGCATATCTTTTTTATTGAAAATAATTACTTGCGGAATCCTGAACGATTCAGCGGCTACTAAAAATCGATCAATGAATCCAAGTGATGTGCGCGGAAATTTTAACGTTACCACAATCATCGCCTGGTCGAGATTCGCTGCGATAATGTGGGCCTGGTGTGCTTTCTTAACGGATTGCCGCACCATGTAATTCTCACGGTCAAGAATTTTTGTAATCATGCCTTCATTATTCTCAAGCTCAAAGGCTACCCGATCTCCAACAGCTATGGGATTGGTTTGCTTGATGTCGTCCAGTCGGAATTTTCCGCGAATGCGACAGGCGATCATCCTGCCATCTTCCGCAAGAACATCGTACCATGAACCCGTTGAGCGCATCACCAGACCTTTCATACTCGTGGAGGTTTTGCGCGTAATAACGTTCGGGAATAGTTTATAACCTTTTCGGTAGCACCCAGGTTTTCTTCCACATACTGCCGCGTAACTTCACAAGCAAGTAAAAAGGTCTGCGGTAGTGTTACCATTTCATATTTATTCTTGAAGTCGAGATAATCACTTACTTCAAATGCTCCACCGCGATTGATCAGATCTACGGCTTCCTGAAATTTCTGGTAGTTCTTATTTCCAAAAAAAATCGGGATCCCATAGCAGGCTGCCTCCAGGATGTTATGCAATCCTTTACCGAATGCCCCACCGATGTATGCAAACTCTCCGTACTTGTATAACCGGCTGAGCATGCCGATGTTATCGATAATAAGCACATGTGCGCGCTCAGGCTTTTCGGTTTCAATTTTTGAATACCGTATCGTTTCTGCGTTCAGCGATTGTTCCAGGTTGCTCATGAACGCTTCCGTTATTTCATGCGGAGCGATGATGAACTTTATATTGTAATAATTCTCGTTGATAAACGGAATCAGTACCTCCAGGTCTTCCGGCCAGCAACTGCCGATTACCATAATTTTCTCGCCACCTTTAAATGCAGTAACGGCAGGTAAATCATTTCCGCGTTTTGTAAGCTCATTAACGCGATCAAACCGGGTGTCACCGGCTTTTGTGTAGTTCGCTAGTTTAATAAATCGCAGCAGCCTGACTGATTCATCATTCTGCACAAAGAAATGGGTGAAGTTGAAAAGTATCTCACGGTAAAATCCACCATAACTTTTAAAGAACAGCTGATCTTTTCTGAAAATAGCAGACACGGAAAGCAGCGGA
>CAZHQP010000170.1:4964-6240 GCA_964534735.1 uncultured Roseivirgaceae bacterium | reverse complement strand
GGGTGTTCACCTGCTCCCGCAGTAAAGTATGGCGGATCAAACGTTAAACTCTTATTAAAGTGCACACCGCCTTCCCCATCTTCATTGAGCTTGCCGTCTTTATCCGTGTCAATTCCTTCTGAAAGTAAAAGGTATTTTCCTTTTTCTCCTTTCTCGGCATTTGCCTGGATCATAATCCGGGGATCAGCAGGATGTGCAATCCATCTGCCGGTTGGATCTTCTACCCGAATCATGGTGATCATTCCATCGTTATTCAGATCTTCGAACGGATCTTCGTTAACTTTACCATCCCGATCATCGTCAGTCGGTGTTGCATTTCCGCTGCGCTCATATTTTAGCTTCGCGAAATATTGTTCAGCAGCATCCGGGCTTACACTTGGAAAAATATAAAAGGTAGTTGACGCAAGCAGTGTTTTGATACTATCCTTCTGCGCACCCGCTAA
The DNA here is from genome assembly GCA_964534735.1 of uncultured Roseivirgaceae bacterium. GTDB lineage: Bacteria > Bacteroidota > Bacteroidia > Cytophagales > Cyclobacteriaceae > UBA2336. The sequence continues at coordinate 5,797 of CAZHQP010000170.1, read as the reverse complement.
AAGCTTTTCCGCAAAACCAATTGCCAGCTCGGGACCAAGAATATGGGAACCTTCAACCCCACCGACCACAGCCAATGCAGGATGATTAGCCCGGTCACCAGAACCGATTTCCAATACCCAGATGTCTTTGCCACCCGTAGTTTTTGTAAGGGACTGAAGCTTGACAAGGTTTGAGTTCGCTGATTCCAGCGCTTTGAGTCGTTGGGTAAGCTGCGCATGATTACTGTAGTCCTGGCTGAATGCATTGGATACACACAAAGCAGACAGCGCTACTACAAAGAGTTTTCTGATCATAGGTTTAGGAATAATGTCTCAGGTTTAAGGGTCGTGGTGTCAAGATTCCGAATTTAAGCTACTCTTGCAAACAAAAAATAATACAAGCGGTTTGAATGAGCTTTTAGCTGAGTTAAGGAATTGCAAAGCATAGGAAATTGCTTTTTAATCTCCCGTAATTAAATTAATTTTTACTCTTCAAATCAGAGAAGAAACTTAAAAACCCTATTTCTATGAATCAGCCAATTCAGCATTACTACAACATGTTCGAGCAAGTTTTAACCGAATACAAAGTTGATCCTGTTACGGCACGCGGTCAGGCTCCCGGACAGTGGAACTTAAAACTTGGGTCGGCAAGCGTGTGGGTTGACATTTTTCAATCGAAAGATGCACAGGGCAATCCTGCCCAATATGGTTACCTGCAAATGCTTGCTCCGGTATGTAATGTTCCGGTAAACAACCAGCACATATTTACAAAAGATCTGCTGGAGATCAATCACTCATTATATGGAGTTGGATTCACAATCTTCAAAGACATGGCATATATCAAATCAATTCGT
>CAZHQP010000170.1:0-4954 GCA_964534735.1 uncultured Roseivirgaceae bacterium | reverse complement strand
TACAAGGATTGGACATCTCTGAGATCAAGAGTACACTTGACCGTGTGGGTATTTACGCCAACGACTGGGATGATAAGCTGAAAGCCAAATACGGAATTTTGCCGGAAGGCAGCAGAGGATAATATTTAATATTCTCCATTATATTCGGGGATGTTTCGCTGATTTCAATGCGGGGCATCCTCGAATCTTTTTAAACCTGACCCGATGAACGTCTGCTTTAAGAAATTATTAATCTTCTTTGTTGCCGCAATAATATTTTCATGTACGCAAAAAGATGCTCCTGATCTCATACTTATTAATGGCAAAGTCTGGACAGGAGAAACAGAAACTGCTTTTGAAGAAGCAGTTGCAATAAACGGAAATCTGATTGTTGCTGTTGGCGCATCGGATAGCATTCGTTCGCTGGCTGATTCAGAAACGAAAGTTATTGATCTTGACGGAAAATTAGTGACAGCAGGATTTAATGATGCGCACATTCATTTCTTAAGCGGCTCGATGGGATTGGCAGAAGTAGACATGACCGGAACATCGAATCCAACTGAGATCGTTGAACGCGTTAATGAATATATCGCTCAAAACCCTAACAGACAATGGATCGTTGGCCGCGGCTGGCAATACACTTCGTTTGAAAGCGGGCTGCCTGATCTTGAAACGTTAAAAGGCATTACTACGGAGAAACCAGTTTTCATCAGGGCCTACGATGGCCATAGCGGGTGGGCAAACAAAAAAGCGCTGGAACTTGCCGGCATTGACAAGAATACGGTCTACAAAGAATTCGGAGAGATTGTAAGAGACAAAAATGGCAACCCAACCGGAGCGCTGCGGGAAAGTGCGATGGATTTAGTTCGCAAGCATATTCCAAAAGCAACTCACGAAGAAAAATTATCCGCTCTTCGAAAAGGATTGACATTAGCAGCTTCTCTCGGCATTACCAGCATTCAGGATGCAGGAGTTGATCTGGATGAATTTTATCTATACAAAGAGCTTCTCAGTAACAATGAATTAACGCTGCGCTTTGCTGCCGCATTCTGGGTTGATGAAACCACTCCGGAAGCAGATCTGGCAACATTCACCCGATTAAAAGACAGTGTTGGATTGTCGAACCCGATGTTCCGGGCAGATGCAATCAAATTTATGATTGACGGTGTAATCGAATCACATACGGGCTATATGTTGCAGCCTTATTCTGATATTCCGTCAACCGATCCATTGGCATTCGGTCAACTGGCATTGCCACTTGAACAATATCAATCCCGGGTAACAGTTTTTGATAAAGACGGATTCAGGATTTTTACCCATGCCATTGGTGATAAGGGAGTTAGAGAGTCGCTTAATGCGTATGAACTCGCTGCCAAAATAAACGGTAAACGTGATTCACGGCATCGGATTGAGCATATTGAAACTGTGTCCCCGGATGACATTCCACGCTTTGCTTCTCTGGGTGTAATGCCTTCGATGGAACCGATCCATGCCGACCCCGGAACCATGGACGTCTGGACGAAAGCAATTGGCAAAGAACGCGAACCTTACTCATTCAATTGGGCTTCAATGTTAAAGAATGATGCGAAGCTTGTGTACAGCAGCGATTGGCCTGCATGCATTGACATTAATCCAATCCGTGGAATTCATGTGGCCGTAACACGGAGAACGCCAGGCGGATTCCCGGAGAATGGCTGGATACCGGAACAGAAAATTTCAATCGCTGAAGCCATGAAAGCCTATACTTCTATGGGAGCCTATTCTTCTTTTGAGGAAAATCTGAAAGGCAAAATTAAACCCGGACAACTGGCTGACATTATCGTTTTTTCTCAGGATTTATTTACCATGGATCCGATGAAAACAGCAGAGACGAAAGTTTTGTTAACAGTGTTTAACGGGAAGATCATTTACAACACAATGAATTAGAAGATACTCCGTATTTCAAATTTTAAGATTTCAGATTCCCGATGAACCTGAAATCTTAACACCTGAAATTTTGCTTTACTTCTTCTCCCCTGGTCTGAATCCAATACTCGGCCTTCCGGTTGACGGCAATTCCTTGATCTCAAACTCCGTCACGTCTTCCAGAATAATAGAACCCATCAACTCCGGTGTGCGCTCTTCTTTCTTCATCGAAGCAAGGCGCAGGTTTTGATTCTTGATTGATTCACCTACTACCTGACGCACCGTACGCGCATTTCCAAAATGTTTATCGCGTTTACTATGTAAAAACGTGAAATAGTTCTTCAAATGTTCTGCTGCTGCATCATCAAGCTTCACGTCTTCTTTCGTAAAGAGTGATTGTGCAATCGTGAACATATCTTCAGCTGTATAATCCTCAAATTGAAAATACTTATCAAACCGTGAACGCAGGCCCGGGTTCGACTGGATAAATTCGTTCATGTTATCGGTATAACCTGCCACGATCACGCCAAACTTTCCGCGCAAGTCTTCCATGCGTTTCAGAATCACCTGAATGGATTCGCCACCAAAGTCGTGTTGTGCACCCGCTTCGTTTGCCAAAGAGTATGCTTCATCAATGAACAGGATTCCGCCCATCGCTTCGTTGATCTTCTCTCCTGTTTTAATAGCGGTTTGTCCAACATATCCTGCGACAAGTGACTGACGATCAACTTCCACAAGATGACCTTTCTCCAGAACACCGAGGCCTTTGTAGATCTTCGCCATAATCCGCGCGACAGTTGTTTTACCGGTCCCGGGATTTCCGGTGAACACGGTATGAAGTGAGAATCTGTTCAAAATATCTTTTCCGGATTCCTGGTAGAAGCGAACAAGCTTCACCATTTCATTCACTTCCGTTTTAATTCCTTCAAGACCGGTAAGCGCGTTAAGCTCGGCCAGGCTTTCAAATAATAAGTCATCCAGACTTTTGTTTGCAGAAGAACCGCCTGGTCCGCCTGTTGCCTGAACCAATTGCCCTGCATCTGTGCTGAACGCAACTCCGCCTTCTTCGAACGCATCGCCCACTTTAAAGGATGTTGTGGCTACGAGGTTATCGAGGAAAACCACCTCCATGGTATAGCTTTCATCTTTCCAGGTGCCGGGAGTTTCACTTCCCCATGCCGGATAAAGCGTAAAGCTCTGGCCGGCTGTGTTTGGCGGAATGTACATAAAGCGGGAGGTTCTCGCTTTCGGCTGACCCGCATCATCTGAGAAGTTGAAGAACACTTCTGCGTAATAATCGCTGTTTACTTTATTCTTGAATACAAACTCACCCCACAGGTAGCGGGTATCCTTCTGACTGAATTTGCTGAGATACTTTTTCTCCGGAAGAGAAGCCGCGTTCGCGTCACCTTCGAAGAACTTAATGCTCTCCACATCGAAGAACAGGTTTTCATTTTCTTTTGACTGACCAACATCCTCTACATAGAATTTTCCTTCGCCAATCTTAACTTCATCCACATACGCTTCCCATACGTAGTTGCCTTTGAGCCAATATGCTCCGGGTGATGCATTTCCCCACGAATCGCGAACGTAAACAATGTTCTCATCTTTGGTAACCTTTCGTTGCTGAACGAGATTACTCAGTTCACGATGCTCACTTCCATTGATAAAGAAACATTTGGTACGGATCGATGCCTCCCATTCTTCTTCATCGAAAAGTTTGTTATAAAAGGAAAGCTCCATGCGCAGGTAGGTAGTTTCCCAGCGATCAAAAACGGTGCGGTACTTTTTTGTACCATCGGCCATCCACTCATCGGAAGAGTGAAGCTTTAATTCTTTAAACTTGTACTTAAGGGCCTTTCCGTCATTATTCTCCTGCGACATAACTTGAATTTTAGAACGTTCAAGTTAAAAACAACAACAGATTTTACAAACATCAAACAATGATGTTTCCTGCCATAAAAGCATTAAAAATTCAGCAATTCAATCAAGAATTAAAACGGAGTATCGTCACCGGATGGTGTTGGTGGCTCATCCAGGTTGGCTGCGTTCAGGCGGCTTTCGCGGGTGATCATTCCCGAGAATGGATTGTCAGAAACAATTGGCGAATCGAAGTCGGCAAACTTGGTATACTTGCCAACGAACTTCAGCTTCACCGATCAGGTTGAGCCATTCCGTTGCTTGGAGATGATTAACTCACAAATAACTTGTGTTGGAAGACAATCTTAGTCAACTGTGATCTTATAATATTCCGGACGATACAGGAACATAACGATATCCGCATCCTGTTCGATCGAACCCGATTCCCGTAAGTCAGAAAGCTGAGGTCGTTTATCACCCCCGCGTGTTTCAACACCCCGGCTTAACTGCGAAAGTGCAAGCACCGGAACCTGGAGCTCTTTCGCGATTCCTTTTAAGGCACGTGAAATCGAAGCGATCTCCTGTTCACGATTTCCGGCACTGTCGCCCCGCATTAATTGAAGGTAATCAACAATGATCAGCTCAATGTTATGTTCAGCTTTTAATCTTCTGCATTTTGCCCGAAGCTCAAGAATAGAAAGTGCAGGAGTATCATCAATAAAAATAGGCGCTGCCGAAAGACGGTTTGTTTTGTGAACGAGCTGTTGCCATTCGTGATCGAGTAACTGTCCTTTACGGATCTTCTCACCTTCCAGTTCTGCTTCTGCAGAAATCATACGATTCACAAGCTGAACAGAAGCCATCTCTAATGAGAAGATTGCGACCGGGCGTTTGAAATCAACCGCTGCGTTGCGCATGGCCGAAACTACGAATGCAGTTTTACCCATACCTGGCCGGGCTGCAATGATCACGAGATCAGAGTTTTGCCAGCCGGAAGTCATTCTATCCAATGAAGAGAAACCGGTTGGTACTCCGGTCAATCCGTCTTTATGCTCTTTTAGTTTTTGAAGTTCCTGGATCGCACGATACATGAGGTTCTTCATGTTATCGTAATTCTTGCGCAGGTTTGAATCAGAGATTGCGAAGATCGATTGCTCGGTTTTATCCAACAGCTCAAATACATCTGTCGTATCTTCGAACGCGTCCTGGT
>CAZHQP010000169.1:0-6258 GCA_964534735.1 uncultured Roseivirgaceae bacterium | reverse complement strand
GTACCTCACACATGCTGGCTTCTGTGCTGCAATCGGCCGGTTACAAAACCGGACTACATACTTCTCCACATTTAAAGGAATTTACCGAACGCATTCGCATCAACGGTGAAGAGGTAAGTCAGCAATTCGTAATTGATTTTACGAACCGCATAAAACCACACATTGAAGTTATTCAGCCTTCTTTTTTCGAGATATCCGTGGTAATGGCGTTCGAATATTTCGCACAGCAACAGGTTGATGTTGCCGTAATTGAAGTCGGACTTGGAGGCAGACTGGATTCTACAAATGTGATCACACCCGTTGTTTCAGTGATTACGAACATTGGATATGATCACAAAGATATCCTGGGCGATACACTGGTGAAAATAGCGGGTGAGAAGGCAGGCATTATCAAACCCAATGTTCCGGTGGTTGTAAGTGAACGGCAGTCGGAAGTTGAGCAAGTGTTTATTGAAAAGGCAGCAGAACTAAAAACTAATTTGTTCTTTGCCAGCGATGATTATCATGTAAAACGATCCGGTAATTTGTTTGAGATAATCAGAAATGACTACGTGTATCTCAGTGCGTTATCACTTCCGCTGCAGGGAAATTATCAGGAGAAAAATCTCCCCGGAGTTTTGAAAACAATAGGTGTGCTCAATGAAAATGGATTTCAAATCAGCACAGAGCAGCTTGTTGCCGGACTTGAAAAAACAGTCGAGCAAACAGGACTAAAAGGTCGTTGGCAGGAGTTGGGAACTCATCCATTGATCATTTGCGATACCGGGCATAATGCGGACGGGGTTAAGAAAGTAGTTGAGCAAATCCAACAACAGAAATTCCGAAAGCTTTTTATGATCTGGGGCATGGTGAAAGACAAAGAACCGAATGACGTGCTGAAGCTTTTACCAAAAGATGCCCACTATTATTTTTGCCAGGCTTCAATTCCCCGGGCCATGGATGCAAACGCTTTACAGCAACAGGCAGTAAAATTCGGACTGAAAGGCGATGTTGAGCCCGATGTGAATAAGGCAATTGGGAAGGCAAAACAACTGGCCGGCCCGGATGATTTTATATTTATTGGCGGCAGCACATTTGTTGTTGCAGAAATTGATAACCTGTGAAAAGAAAGCTCGAACGTTTCAAAACAATTGAAGGTCAACCGAATGTGGTTGAGCCAACAAAAGAATATTACCATACTATAAAGGGGAACTGGAACAAAGATTTCTTTAAAAATGATAACCCGATTACGGTAGAGCTTGCCTGCGGAAGAGGTGAATACACAGTTGGTCTGGCAAAGCTGTTTCCGGATAATAATTACATCGGGGTTGATATAAAAGGCGAACGCATCTGGCGCGGCAGCACGACTGCGCTTGAAAATAACTTGACCAACGCTGGCTTCTTACGAACCATGATTATCCTGGTCGAGAACTTCTTCGTGGAACAGGAGATCAGCGAACTCTGGATTACGTTTCCGGATCCGCGACCACGAATTCGGGACATCAAGCGCAGGCTCACCAGTCCGCGTTTTCTCTCCATGTATAAACGGCTTCTTAAGCCAGATGCATACGTTAGACTGAAAACCGATAATACCGGGTTATACAATTATACCCTGGAAGAACTTGCCTTGCGGGATGATATTCTTGATTTGAAATTCACCGATGATCTGTATAATTCGGAATTACGCGGAGAATGTTTTGACATCAAGACCCGGTACGAGATTGCCTTTGCTTCCAAAGGCGAAAAGATAAAATATCTTCGGTTTAGATTCGCGGGCTCGCCCTGCGATCCTCATTAGTTTGAATAATAATGGAATTCCGGCACAAGCCTGCGAATTTGTGTAATAACAATTCGGTAATAAGCCCGTGAATGTGGGGTAATACATGTGTCCTATCTTTGCCCTTAAGTAGAACTTCTTTTAGGTTAGGTATCCCGGAGGTAATACGGACTTTCGGGATTACTTTTAACATCGCATGGGGAATCGAAAAAAACGCAGGGTCGACATCGTTGTTCTTTCGGATGTGCACCTCGGGACTTACGGATGTCATTCGGAGGAGCTGTTACGCTACCTCAAAACAATCAAGCCCAAAAAGATCATCCTCAATGGCGACATCATCGACATGTGGCAATTTAACAAGCGTTACTGGCCCAAGTCGCACATGCAGGTTGTGAAGCATATAACCGGCTTGCTCGCAAAGGGAGTGAAGATCATTTACCTGCCCGGTAACCACGATGAGATGCTGCGCAAGTTTGCCGGACTTAAGCTCGGCTCATTCCGGATTGCGAATAAAGTTGTGCTCAATCTTAAGGATGGTAAGCGGGCGTGGATCTTTCATGGCGATGTATTTGATGTAACCATGCAGTATTCAAAGTGGCTTGCCAAACTGGGAGCGGCTGGCTATGATATGCTTATCCTGATCAATGCATTTGTAAACTGGTGTCTCACCAGGCTCGGTCGCGAGAAAATTTCACTGTCTAAACGTGTAAAGGACAGTGTGAAATCTGCTGTTAAGTTTATCAACAAGTTTGAAGACACAGCCGCGGAAATTGCAATCTCCAACGAATATGACTTTGTCGTCTGCGGGCACATCCATCAGCCAGAGATGCGTCAGATTGTTACCGAAAAAGGCTCTGTCATGTACCTGAACTCGGGCGATTGGGTTGAGAATCTGACTACCCTTGAGTACCATGCAGGGGTTTGGAGTATTTACCGCTATCAGGATGATCCGATCGCAAATTCTGTTAAATTGCCCAAACGACTCGAACACAAGCTCGACAACGATGAAATATTCCGCGACCTGGTGAACGAGTTTCTGACTGTTAAGAAGTGAAAATACTCTACGCAATTCAAGGAACAGGTAACGGCCACATCAGCCGGGCAGAAGATATCATTCCTATCCTTCGCGAATACGGCAAGCTCGATATTTTTGTAAGCGGAGCACAGGCCGACATTAAGCTTGATTATCCATTAAAGTATAAATCAAGAGGGCTCAGCTTTTATTTTGGAAAGTCGGGTGGGATTGATCTTTTCAAAACCTTCAAGCAGAACAGCTCGAAAGAAGTTTATAAAGAGATTAAAAATTTTCCGGTTGATAAGTACGACATCATCATCAACGACTTTGAGCCCATATCTGCATGGGCTGCCAGAAAAAAAAATGTGCCGTGTGTATCACTGAGTCATCAGTCGGCTTTGCTGTCACCAAACGTGCCGCAACCGAAACATTTTGATCCGGTAGGTGAGTGGATCCTGAAAAATTATGCGCCCGCTAATTCAGCGGTTTCGTTTCACTTTGCCAGGTTTGACGATAACATGTTCACCCCGGTGATCCGGTCATCGATCCGCGAAGCAACACCATCAGAAAGCGATCACTATACGGTGTATTTACCGGCTTATGATGATCGTAAGCTGGTGCCGCTTTTAATGAAAGTGCCCAATGTAAAATGGCAAATATTCTCCAAGCATGCGAAAAAGCCCTACCACATTGGCAAGCTTTCAGTTTACCCGGTGAACAAAGATGAATTTGCTGCAAGTGTATTGTCTTGTAAGGGAATGTTATGCGGTGCAGGCTTTGAAACGCCAGCGGAAGTGCTTCACCTTGGCAAGAAGCTTTTGGTGGTGCCGATGAAAAAACAATACGAGCAGTACTACAATGCTGCTGCGTTAAAAACACTTGGCGTTCCCGTTCTAAAAAATGTTAAGAAAAAACGATTGGATAAGATTCGGGAATGGATTGAAACCGATAAGCGCGTTGAGATAATCTATAAGAACACAACCCGGGATGCTGTTGAGAAAGCGCTTAAGCTTGGGGGATATAAATAGTTAATCTTCGGCTTCGAGCCGTTCGAGGATAGAAGCCAGCCCGTCATAGTTTTTTAAACCCGGTCTATCTTCTGCGCTTCCCTGTAAGGCGATGCCTTTAATATGCGTGTTATGCAAAAGCGCATCATCCGGGTTTGAAGAATCAATCTGCAACAGGATTTTATATTCTCTTGACAATGCTTCAATTTGCTCAACCGGGGTAGAAGCAGGGATAATCACAAACGCTATCTGTGCGCGATAGATACCGAGTTCATCTTCATGTGCTTTTATCTCCTCATAGGTTGTCGACAAGATATACGCGGCAAAGGCAGAGTGTAGTTTTTTTACATCGGCAAACGAGCCTTCAATAAAATCCGGTAGATAATTTTGAATGATCGGAGCAAGGTCTTCATGCTTATCAATTCCGTAAGCCTCCGCAACTACAGCAGGCCCGGTAAACCAGCCGCGAATCTCTTTGAAAAGCTCCGGACTAACATAATGATCGTGTCCGTTGATCACACTGAATCCCAGCATATCCACACTCATGCCTGCACAATACCGGGCATCGCTCAGGTTTGAGATTTTACCTACTTTCACTAATGTTTTTAATGCCATACCGGATTCAAAAGAAAGAAATAACTTTGTCGCTGTTTACGTTTAAAGATAAACGCGGATTTATAAAAAAGCCTGATTGTTGAGAAATTTATCCAAATATCTTTCCATAATGCTGGTGGTGCTGCTGGCGTGTGGTGATGATGAAAACACTGCCCGCTTGCCTGATCAGGAGTTTTTCCCGCTTCGTAAAGGGTTTTACCAGGTTTACGATGTCCAGGAAATCAATTACCCAAGATTAGGCGTATCAGAGGAATCATTTTACCAGCTCAAAACCGAAGTTGTCGATTCATTCTCAAACGAGCAGGGCGGCTATACCTACACTATCCATAGGAGCAAACGAAACGCAGCAACTGATGCGTGGGTATTCCAGGAGCTTTGGTCGGTACGGATGACTACCGCAAATGTGGTGGTTTCTGAAGGAAACGTGCCATTCATCAAGCTTGTTTTTCCGGCCGTCCGAAAGCGGCAATGGGATGGTAACGCATTGAATACTTTACCGGAAGATGAGTATGAATTATTGCAAACCGGTGCATCCTATCAGTTGGAAAACGGAACTGTAACGGGTGATTATGTGCGGATTGTTCAGGAAGACTCCGGTGATGCCTACCACGACAACAAGCGGGAAGAGGTGTATGTCCGGAATATTGGATTGGTTTACCGCGAAAGCCGGGTTATTGAGTACTGCTCCACGGAGGGTCAGTGTGATATTACGGCACGCGTAATTGATAATGGCAAGGTTTATGCGCAGACGCTCCGGGAATATGGTCAGAATTAGATTGTTATTGGTTTTCCTGTTGTGGGGTTCTGCTGCAGCATCCGTTGCGCAGGTTAATCGCTACATGATATTTTTCAAAGACAAGGAGGGAACCGGTTACTCTGTTTCCAATCCCCAGACCTTTTTAAATGAGCGATCCATCCAGCGAAGAATTACGCAGGGGATTGAGATAACCGCAGAAGATCTTCCCGTTACAAATTCATATGTTCAGGGTGTTAAGGCAACAGGAGCAACCGTGCTTTATAAAACCAAATGGATGAATGGCGTGCTTGTATCATGCACCGCTGCGCAGCTAACCAGCATCAACGCACTTTCCTTTGTAAAAGCGACTGATACGGAACTTGTTGCTCCCGGAAATTCAGGCGCAAGGCGAAGAAATCCAAACAAAATGCTTCGGCTGGATATCAACGCTGAGTTTACAGACGATCAGCTTGCCATGCTGGGCATGGACGAAATGCATGCCGATGGATATCATGGCGAAGGCGTAATTATTGCAATCATGGATGGCGGCTTTGCAGGAGTAAGCACCCAGTCTGTGTTTCAAAATCTGTATTCAACACAGGTTAATCAGGAGGCATCCTGGAATTTTGTTGGTAATAATTCAGACGTGTATCAATATAGTGAGCATGGCACAGGGGTGTTATCTGTGATTGGAATGCATACGGAAGGAGAGTTTACAGGCGGAGCCTACCATGCAACGTTCCAGCTTTACGTAACGGAAAATGTTGCTTCGGAATATCGCATTGAAGAATATAACTGGCTGTTTGCGGCTGAACGTGCTGACAGCTCGGGCGTTGACATCATTAATACATCGCTAGGTTACAACACGTTTGATGACTCTGATATGGACTATGTCAAGTCAGATATGGATGGCAGCACAGCGGTGATTACACGCGCTGCCCAGGTGGCAGCGTCAAAAGGAATTTTTTTAGTTAATAGCGCGGGTAACTCCGGAACCGATCCAAGCTGGCAGATCATTACCGCGCCTGCCGATGGAAAAGATGTGCTCGCAGTGGGTAACGTTAATCTTCAGGGCGAAAAGAGTGCAACCAGCTCGATCGGCCCTTCTGCAGATAACCGAACAAAACCT
>CAZHQP010000168.1:0-6349 GCA_964534735.1 uncultured Roseivirgaceae bacterium | reverse complement strand
CATGAACGCTATGGCAAAAAGCTTATTCATTGTGCATGAGAGAACCCTAAAGTAACGAGGTTGGTTTCAATTTTCCTAAGAATTATCTGAAACTTTGTTAACGGCTAAAAAATGCGTTTTTTGCATCAAAATCGCATGTTAGAAGATAATTACAAGCAGCGTGGACTGCGAAATAAGCTGGTTAAAATCCTCGAAAAAAAGGGTATTTCAGACCCTAATGTGCTGAAAGCCATAGGAAAAGTACCCCGGCACGTATTTTTCGAAACTGCCCTGCTTGAACATGCCTACCAGGACAAAGCTTTCCCGATTGGCGAAGGTCAAACAATCTCCCAGCCATATACGGTTGCTTTCCAATCCGAAAAGCTTGAGATCAAACCGGGCGATAAAGTTCTTGAGATCGGCACGGGCTCAGGGTATCAGGCCTGCATCCTGCTGGAACTTGGGGCTAAAGTTTATACGATCGAATACAACCAAAAGCTATACGAAAGAACCAAAGTTACGTTGCCTAAGCTCGGCTATAAACCTTACTTCTTTTTGGGCGATGGCTCGAAAGGTCTTCCCGCGAAAGCTCCTTACGATAAAATTATCGTAACCGCAGGCGCACCTGTTGTTCCCAAATCGCTAACCGATCAATTGGCAGATAATGGAATTCTCATCATTCCCGTGGGTAACCGTGCGAAGCAACTGATGCTTCGCATCACCAAGAAAAAGAATGAGCTGATTACCGAAGAGTTTGACAACTTCGCTTTCGTTCCGTTATTGGGGAAAGAAGGCTGGAACGGGTAAGAATACCTCAAAAGCATTGATTAGTTTTACAGCTTAGTTTTTTACAGCATGACCAAAAAGAAAAAATTCCCCCGCGAATCATTCGTCAGCATGACGGAGCTCGTACTACCTAACGATACGAATACACTTAACAACCTGATGGGCGGAAAGCTGATGCATTGGATGGACATTGTTTCGGCCATTGCCGGACAAAAGCATTCCAATAGCACGGTGGTTACTGCATCGGTGGATAATATTTCGTTCCGGTCTCCGATCCGGTTAGGAAACGTAGTAACGCTTAAAGCTAAAGTGACGCGCGCATTCAGCTCTTCGATGGAAATCCGCATTGATGTAGATGCAGAAGATGTTCCGGCTGGTCATAAGTTTGAAAGTAACTCAGCATACTTCACGTTTGTAGCAATCGATAAGGAAGGAAAACCGGTTGAAGTTCCGGAAGTTGAGCCCGAAACAGATGCGGAGAAAGAGCTTTATGCGGGAGCGCTTAGAAGAAGACAGCTTCGCCTGGTGCTGAGCGGAAGAATGAAAGCTTCTGAAGCTAAAGAGCTTAAATCAATTTTTGACATTAAGGAGGCTGCAAAATGAGTACCGCATCTCCACAGTTTGTTTATAGTGAAGAGCTTTACAGACTTCCCGCAAAAGTGATTGTGCTTCTGCCTGTTCCGTGGGAAACGTTGGCGGATGATCAGGTAACATTGCTTCGTAAGATTCTGGGATCCGTAAAATTATCGCTTGAGGGCGTTCAGCTCATCTGCCGGAAACAGGCTGACCTTGCAGATTTAAATGTGTTTAACCCGGCAGCTATTATCTCATTTGGTGTGGCCCTCAATCTTAATTCCGAACTTTACCAGGTAATTCAGGCAGGTTCGCTGCAGGTCATTCAGAGTGATGATCTTTCCACGTTAGACGATGTCAAAAAGAAAAGCCTCTGGAATGCCCTGAAACAGGCTTTCAATCGTTAACAGTTTCTTATTGAAATTCCGTTTTTCGTGATTTTATCCGGATTTTGCGGGTTTTCGGAGTTATTATATCTTTGCGGTTCTTAAAAAAAGCCGTCCCGGATAGTGGGTTGGTTTTGATGTATAACCTTTTTCTAAAACATGAATAACATTCTTTATCTGATTCCGGCTTTTGGAATTGTTGGACTAATCGTAATGGCCATAAAATCTGCCTGGGTAAACAAACAGGATGCAGGCGAAGCAAAAATGCAGGAGCTCGCAGGCTATATCGCGGATGGCGCAATGGCTTTCTTAAAAGCTGAGTGGAAGGTACTAAGCATTTTTGTGATTTTTGCTGCTGCACTACTGGCTTATTCAGGAACCATCCATGAAATCAATGGTCGTGAAATTCATTCCAGCTGGATAATCTCCATCGCCTTTATTATTGGTGCTGTCTTCTCAGCTACCGCAGGATACATTGGTATGAAAGTGGCCACAAAGGCCAACGTCCGCACAACACAAGCCGCGCGCACAAGCTTAAAGCAGGCACTTAAAGTATCTTTTACGGGCGGTACCGTAATGGGACTAGGAGTAGCCGGATTGGCCGTGTTGGGATTAGGCGGTTTGTTTATTGCCTTCCTGGCATTCTTTGCTGATTTAGGTGCGAACACTGTTAAAACAGCTATTGAAGTATTAACCGGTTTCTCATTAGGAGCTGAATCAATCGCATTATTTGCCCGTGTGGGTGGCGGTATCTATACAAAAGCTGCCGATGTTGGTGCTGACCTCGTAGGGAAAGTTGAAGCCGGTATCCCGGAAGATGATGTTCGTAACCCGGCAACAATTGCCGATAACGTAGGTGATAACGTAGGTGATGTGGCCGGTATGGGTGCTGATCTTTTCGGATCGTATGTAGCTACCATTCTTGCTACGATGGTATTAGGTCAGGAGATTGTGGTGGCTGATAATTTCGGAGGTATGTCTCCCATCCTCTTGCCGATGGTGATCTGCGGATTGGGCATCCTCTTCTCGATTGTTGGAACCTGGTTTGTAACAATCAAAGATGAAAAATCAAATGTTCAGAATGCACTCAATATGGGCAACTGGTCATCTGTGGTATTAACCGTAATCGCATCGTACTTTGTTGTCAACTGGATGCTTCCCGAAACACTGAGCTTACGCGGTTATGAATTCTCCAGCATCAATGTATTCTGGGCCATTGTAGTAGGATCAGTTGTAGGTGCGATCATGAGCATCGTTACAGAATATTACACTGCGATGGGTAAAGGTCCGGTGCTTTCCATCATTCAGCAATCATCTACCGGACATGCCACTAACATCATTGGCGGTTTATCGGTTGGCATGAAATCTACAGTCATTCCGATGATCACACTGGCAGCGGGTATTATGGCTTCTTATTATTTTGCCGGGCTTTACGGTGTAGCCATTGCCGCAGCCGGTATGATGGCAACTACGGCCATGCAATTGGCAATCGATGCATTCGGGCCTATCGCGGATAATGCAGGCGGTATTGCAGAAATGAGTCAGCTTCCTCCGGAGGTTCGTGAGCGTACGGATAATCTCGATGCCGTTGGTAACACAACCGCTGCTACGGGTAAAGGTTTTGCTATTGCTTCAGCAGCGTTGACGTCATTAGCGCTCTTTGCGGCTTTCGTGGGTATTGCAGGCATTTCCGCGATCGACATTTACAAAGCACCGGTGTTGGCGGGATTGTTTGTGGGCGGCATGATTCCGTTTATCTTCTCAGCATTGTGTATCCAGGCCGTGGGTAAAGCTGCCATGGACATGGTACAGGAAGTTCGCAGACAGTTCCGCGAAATTCCAGGCATTATGGAATACAAGGCAAAGCCTGAATATGAAAAATGTGTAGCTATCTCAACCCAGGCATCAATCCGGGAAATGTTAATGCCGGGCGCAATTGCATTGATTACTCCGGTTATTGTAGGATTTATTTTCGGACCGGAAGTATTAGGAGGCTTGCTGGCTGGTGTCACTGTATCGGGCGTTCTGATGGGGATTTTCCAGTCAAATGCCGGTGGTGCATGGGACAATGCAAAGAAATCATTTGAAAAAGGTGTGATGATTAACGGTCAGATGTATTACAAAAAATCAGAGCCTCATAAGGCCTCGGTAACCGGAGATACAGTTGGCGATCCTTTCAAAGACACTTCAGGTCCTTCGATGAACATTCTTATCAAGCTGATGAGTATTGTCTCATTGGTAATCGCTCCATACATCTATAGGGGTGATGCTTCTGTGACGAAGTCACCGGAAGTAAAACCGAAAGTAGAGAATGTCAGCTCTGAAAATACACTTCCTGAAAATACGACAGCTGTTACCTTTTAACAGGCAGCTAACAAAAAAAATGCTCCGGATTTGGAGCATTTTTTTTAGACATTCAGTAAACTTTCACCGCTGCCAAAAAACCTCTTCCCAAAAAGAAGGTTGATCATTGTTACCACCCCTCAACCGGCAATCTGCACAGGAGGCTGAGGTACCGCCTATCCGGTTGAACTCATCTATAGTTGTGGGTGTCCAATTATATGTTGAGAAATTGAATTCAATCGCCTCTTCATCACTGAGACTTGTAAATATTTCATTACAAAAAAGAGTAGAATGCCAGTCTGGAACATCCATGCTCCTGATGTTAATGCGTTGCTCTGATGTTGTATAAGTACCCATATATCCGATTACAGGTTCATCTGAATCAGTTGCTTTGATATTGCCAATTAACTGTGACGGTTGAGGGTCATAAAAGGTGCCCAGCGAATTTGTATTCTTAACCATAATCTGCAAATAATTAAACGCATTAACACTCAAAGCGTGTTGACGCACTAATACCGAATAATTCTCATACAGTTTTGAGCTAAAAAGTGGAATATTTACAATCTTCACATACAACCCATCTTCGCTTAATTTTGCAGTTGATTGCGTTATAAGATCAGAAGGCGTATTTCTTCTCCAGCAAACCAGCATATTGCGAATTTCTTCATTTTCACGCGGTACGAAAGACCCATTTGTATAGTCATAAACAGATAGATATGAAGATCTCAATTCCCAAATTTCTTCATAATCCCATTGATAAAATAACGTGCTTTTATACGGATCATGGGTGGCTACGCGGATATTCACTCCTTCATCTCCTTCCCGCTTCCAGGTTATGCTATCAATTGCGGGTGTCTGGATGGGTGTAGTAAATTCTGAAAGAAATTCCTGTTCATTGGTTGAAATCTGAATCCGGTACTGACGGTCTAGCGGCAAGGATAACAAAGCTGATGTGTAAATCCCCGCTTTTGTTTCGGTAAGCGAATATGTGTTTCCGAGGTCATCTTCAATCGACACAGAAGCACCCTCCTCCATCAAAGGTTCTGCATTGGGTTCTTTCAATGAAACCGTACGGGATAGTTTGATAACGGTAACTGCATCAGTTCCTACATTAATGTACCCTTCAACAACCAAGAAATGAGTTTCTTTGAAAGACAGGTTTGGGCTAAAGGGATCTTTACAACCAAACATCAATATGAAAGTTAAAAAAAGTACACCTGCATTTGCTTTCATACGTGATATGCTAATGAATTACGAAGGCCTCAAAATTATCACTCAACAATGATACCCCAAAACAAGGTATTTACATAAAAAAATACACCCACATTATACGGTATAAATACTATTCCACCAACTATTGGAGTCGTATCAAAAATCTGACGCAACATTGCATCCTGGTTCAAAAACCCGACAGCAGGATACTGATTATGATCACTTCTTCGTTATGAAATTGCGCACATTGTTGCCTTACCGATAAGGTATTCTACGCGATTTATTTTCAGGAAGTACGGACCCGTTTTAGATGGTACACCAAAAAATTGCATAATTGAAATGGCATGAGGGTTCTATGCCTGACGGAAAATGAGGCGCGATTATCGCGCGCAAACGTAGAAAAAAGTACATTGACCTTACATTGCTTATATTTCACCGATAAAAACCTAAACAATGGCGACCTGAAAGGTTACCAAAATAAAGCTAAATGGTATCTAAGTCGAGCTCAACAATGACGGAACAAGAGATTTTTGAACGCATCTGCAAAGGTGACGAGAAGACCCTTGAGTTCCTGTATAAAAAATATTACCGGATGATGACCAAAATGGTTATCACCAACAGCGGAACAGAAGAAGAAGCGCGGGATATTTACCAGGATGCGCTCATCGTTTTTTGGCAGAAAGCTACCTCCGGAAAGCTGGTGATGACCTCAAAAATCAGCACCTACATTTACAGCATCTGTCAGAATTTATGGCGGAAAGAGCTGGACCGGAAAAAGCGGTTGTCGAATGAAGAAAAAGACATTGCCGTGGTGCTGGATACGGATACAGAAGAACGTAACAGGATTGTTGCCAAATGTATTGATCAGCTTGGCGAAACCTGTAAGAAGGTTTTGATGTATTATTATTTTGAAGAGATGTCCATGCAGGATATAGCCGACAAGTTGGGCTTTGCCAACACGGACACTGCCAAGACAAAGAAGTATAAATGCAAAAAGAAATTAGATGATTTGGTAAAAGCTCAATATTCTGAGCGTGATTTTTTAGATTAACAACATGACAGAGAGAGAA
>CAZHQP010000167.1:0-6398 GCA_964534735.1 uncultured Roseivirgaceae bacterium | reverse complement strand
TTCCTCACGGTTTGCTGCCAATAACAACGCAAGTCCGTTCCCGATAAATTCTTTAATTTTACCGCTCTAATTAATCCGTATGACAAAAACACTTCTTTCTTTAATCCTTTTTTGCTGTTTGCTGACTTCGTGCGCGCAGAATAAAAAAGAATCTGTAATAACGATTAAAACCAGCTATGGCGACATGGTTGCTATTTTATATGATGAAACACCCAAGCATAAAGCGAATTTTATAAAGCTCGCCAACGCCAAATTTTATGATAGTCTTCTTTTTCACCGCGTGATCAGTGAGTTTATGATCCAGGGTGGAGATCCAAACTCCAAAAAGGCAGTAGCCGGCCAACCGCTTGGCGATGGAGGGCCTGGTTATACGATTGAAGCTGAATTCAAACCCACTCTTTTTCATGAACGCGGAGCGCTCTCTGCTGCCCGATTGGGGGATGGCGTAAATCCAGCTAAGGCTTCCAGCGGCAGTCAGTTTTACGTTGTCCAGGGAAAAAAATATACAGCGGAAGAGCTGGATCAATACGAGACCAATATTCGCGGCCAAAAGAAGGCGCAAATATTGAGAGAAATTATTATGGCTCCAGAGAATCAGGCATTGTTAACAGAAATCCAGCAACATCAACAGGCTCAGGATGGTGCGTGGATGAACTCATTTTTCGAAAAA
This sequence comes from uncultured Roseivirgaceae bacterium, assembly GCA_964534735.1. Lineage (GTDB taxonomy): Bacteria > Bacteroidota > Bacteroidia > Cytophagales > Cyclobacteriaceae > UBA2336. Next base: position 5,728 of record CAZHQP010000167.1, on the reverse strand, counting down.
AGTGATACCCTGATTTTCAAAGTAAAACCGGATTACAAGCCGTTTGCCTTTACAGCCGAACAAAAAACAGCGTATACAACCGTGGGCGGAACACCTTTCCTGGATGGTGATTACACCGTATTCGGAAAAGTGATCAAGGGACTTGAAGTGATCGATAAGATTGCAGGCGTACAAAAAGGTCCGCAAGACCGGCCAATGGAAGACGTTCGCATGACTGTAACCGTGCAAGAGCTTACTCGCAAAAAAATTGAAAAGGATTACGGATACGTATTCCCTGATTCCAAAAAGTAATATGAAAATCCTGGTTACGGGTTCCAACGGTCTGCTCGGCCAGAAGCTCGTTACACTTCTTCAGCAAAAAGAAAACGTGCAGTTAATTGCAACTGCACGTTCCTCTTCTGTTCAACCTGTTACACTGGGAACATTTCAACTGCTTGACGTAACCCGCAAATCCAATGTTGATTCTGTTATCGCAAGCACAAAACCGGACGTAGTTATTCACACGGCTGCACTAACACAGGTTGATGACTGTGAAACCAAGCGCGAAGCCTGTACACTTAACAATGTAACCGCTGTGGAGTATCTCGTGGATGCGTGTGAAAAGAATAACGTTCATCTTGTTCACGTATCGACTGATTTTATTTTTGATGGCTCAACCGGACCGCTGGATGAGCAAGCTAAACCTAACCCGATTAACTTTTATGGGGAGAGCAAGCTTGCTGCGGAACAGCTTATTCAAAAAAGCAATATTTCATGGAGCATTCTAAGAACCGTACTGGTTTATGGGATTACAAAGGATATTGGTCGTTCTAACATCGTACTTTGGGTAAAGAAAAGCCTGGAAGAAGGAAAAACCATTTCCGTAGTTAACGATCAGTGGCGTACACCTACATTGGCAGAAGATTTGGCAATGGGTTGCTATCTGGCAGCTGAAAAGAAGGCAAAGGGAGTTTTTAATATTTCAGGTAAGGATTTCTTAACACCGTTCGATATCGCAATGAAGACAGCTGAATTTTTTCAGCTCGATTCATCATTAATAAAAGCTACAGACTCTACTCAATTCAAACAGCCTGCACGCAGACCGCTGAAGACAGGTTTTATTATTGCTAAAGCACAACGGGAATTAAATTACAAACCCCATTCTTTCGAACAGGGTTTGCAGATTATTCAGGATCAGTTTTAGCATTATCCAGCCGATTCTTTCTTATTCCGGGCTACCGCCCAGAAATACAGGGGAACACCTATAAGTGTGATCACCAATCCTGCAACCGTGTAGACCGGCTTCATCCAGATCAGGAACACGCAAAACGTAATCGCCATCACAATGTAAATTGCAGGTAATACAGGATACGCAAAAGCTTTATACGGACGTTCAATATCCGGACGCTTCTTGCGAAGTACAAAAATCCCGGCAATCGTTAATGCATAAAAAATAACCACAACAAACGACACCATGTCGAGCAGGTTACCATACTCACCGCTCAAACAAAGCAATGAAGCAACAAGCGCCTGCGCCCATAAGGCCCATTGCGGAACGGAGTTTTTATTTAACGTACCGGCCTTCTTAAAAAACAAACCGTCTTTCGCCATCGTGTAGTATACACGAGCACCTGCCAGGATTAATCCATTATTACACCCGAACGTTGAGACCATAATCAGGATCGCAATAACCGTTGTTCCGCTAACACCAAAAATCTCATTTGCGGCCGAGATGGCCAGACGATCAGCCTGTGGATAGGCAATTCCATCCAATGGCAATACATACAGGTACATTAAGTTAGCGGTGATATAGAGAATGGTTACAATTAATGTTCCCAGGAACAAGCTTAATCCAATGTTGCGCTGAGGGTTTTTAATTTCACCTGCAATAAACGTAACATTATTCCACGCATCGCTGCTAAAAAGTGAACCTGTCATCGAAGCAGCAATTGCTCCGAGTAATGCCATACCTCCTATTTCTGTCCATCCGATCGGAGTTTTGCCGCCTCCACCAACGCCTAAATCCTGCATGGAGTTAAGTCCGGTTTGCCAGTTCGGTGCCCAAAAGTTTTCTTTTACCAGTATGAATCCAAGAAAGATCAATCCAAAAAGTGCAATCAGCTTGGCTGAAGTAAATGTGTTTTGAATGATCTTACCACCCTGGATACCGCGTGTGTTTGTGTACGTGAGCAAAGCGATCATAGCAATAGCCAACACCTGTGCGGCCGAAATACTCAGGCCGAAAGGCTTAAGCAAGATCACATTCTCACCAACGGCAGGAATAAGGTACGCGGTAAACCGGCTAAAGGCGACTCCTACAGCAGCAATGGTTGCGGTTTGGATTACGGCAAAAAAACTCCAGCCGTATAAAAATCCCATCAGTGAATTATAGGCTTCTTTCAGGTAAACATATTGTCCGCCTGCTTTTGGATACATGCCACTTAATTCACCATAGCTTACCGCAGCAGTAATGGTCATGAATCCGGTGATCGCCCAGACACCAATCAGCCAACCGGCACTGCCTACATTTCGTACGATATCAGCACTTACAATAAAGATACCGGAACCAATCATGGAACCTGCCACGATCATGGTAGCATCCCACAATCCCATAACAGGTTTAAATTTTGTTTCGCTCATGAGCTTAGGTTATAGAAAGCGTTCAAGATAGGGATTTCAGGGGAATTGAAAAACGGGATTATTTTGCTGAAAAGAATGCAGGGAAACAAAAATGATCGGGATAAAGCATTTCTTTGTTACAGGTTATGATTTATTTAATGTTCACCGCGATCGAATTATTGTCTTCCCTGCGTCTTTCCGACTTTCCGTCCGGATCAGCCATAACCTTATACAATGACAAGATCTTTGTGATTGGAGACGATGCTAATTCAATCTTGGTTTTGGACACGCGGTACAAGCAGGTTGATACAATACTGCTGTTTGATTTTTCAGATAAACGAATTCCAAAACCGGAAAAACCGGATTTTGAAACTTCGGTAGTTGTACAAGTTAATGGAGCAGATCATTTATTAGTGTTGGGATCTGCTTCCCGGCCTAACCGCGGGAAGGCAATACTTCTCTCTTTAAATGATCATAAAATCCAGCACATCGATCTTTCACTATTTATTGGCCGTTTGAAAACAACTTCCATGGGCGAGCTGAATATTGAAGGGAGTGCCGTTGTAAATGATCTTTTCATCCTCAGCAATCGCGCGAATCATTCAAACCCTCAAAATTCGCTTGTTGTAACTACCTCCGGTTTTTTTAAAGATCAGCAGGATTGCCAAATCAAAACCATAAAGCTTCAGCTACCGGATTCTTTAAAAACACTCGGTGTATCTGACATGACTTACGTGCAGGCACAGGACTTATTGCTGTTCACACTTACCAGCGAACTCACCACCAATGCATATGATGATGGAGCGATTGGGGATAGTTATATAGGCTGGATTGATAGGGCATCTGAAAAATTAAAAGAAACATCTGTAGCATTTGATAAACTAATCAATCTCTCGGATTCAAATAAAGAATTTAAAGGCGAGAAAATTGAAGGAATACTTGCTGAAGAAGCTCAACAAGATTCACTTATCATTCACCTTGTTTCAGATAATGATGCAGGGGAAACCAGATTATTTAAAATAAGGCTTTCGAAAAAGTAAGCAAGCAATTATTTCAGGTACCATCCGATCCGGATGCCGCCCCACACATGATCTTCACCTGTTTTGAACTCCCTGCCGAGGTAGGTTTGAAAATATTCGAGCTGCACGGTATTTATTCTGAATACAATCCCGGTATTTCCCTGAAACACGATTCGATTTATATCTGAGGAAGAAATTATATAGGGACTGGATCGATTAAGCAATCCACCCTGCAGCGTTGCGTCATGCCCGACAACATTTAATACTGGTTCGGCATACAAATAAACCTGGAACTTCTTATCCTGATGTGAGAAATTTACAAACGGATCGTCAAAATATCCGACCATAATAATTGTTCCTGCCCAGACTTTTGTATTAAACGTACCCGCTCGTGCTCCTGCCCGGCCCATGATTAAGAAATAGTTATCGGTAGAAAAAATTCCACGTTGATATTCCAGCTCATAATTCAGAACAAGGTCATTCGCAATCTGATTATCCCAGCCTTTTGGAAGGATGTAATGGATCAGCCGATGCAATGCTTCCTGAATTTGTTCACCACCGGTTGCAGAACCTATCCAACCAACACTGAATGAAGATGAAATACGTTCTTTTCGAGCTGCGTCATTTGCTGCTGAGAATGTTTTTAAAAACAACGCAGCTGCGAAGGGCCGGTCGCCCTTTAGGATCTCGGAATGCGAGATGCTGGTTGGCGTATAGCCCTCCTGCTCAAGCGACATTCCGAACTTCATTTCCTTTTCAGCAGAATGGATCAGCACTTTTGAGGTAAAGAAATTTTCGATTGCCGGATTTACATACTCGAGATTTATGCCTTGAGTATAATACAGATCACTCGTTGAGAAGTAATCGTTCTCGTAATGCAACCGGAAATACTTTGGGGAATTAATGTTGCGATAAACAGCTGTATTGGAAATTCGTTGCGCAGAAAGTCCACATGCACAGCTTAGAAATATGAATACCAGAGCTATCCGCATCATGCACATACGCATTAGCATGTATCTGCGGATTTAAAAATCAATCGAACAATTCAGCAATGGGCTGGCCGGTACATCCATTCGGAAACCTGGTCTTCAGAAAAATGGAAATCGTTGGCGCAATATCCGTTATCGTATGTGGTAATACCGAGCTGCCATGTTTAATACCCTTTCCAAAAAACAAGACCGGCACGTGTGTATCGTATGTATAAGAAGAACCATGAGTAGTTCCGGTTATTGACCATGCATCGTACCAGCCTGGCTCAAGAATAACCGCAATATCCCCGCTTCTTTTAGGATTGTAGCCGCGGATAGCCATACCCTTATGCCCGCCTTCGGAATAATTTCCCTGACGCAGCACACTTTTCGGATACGCATTGGCAACCCCTTTCTCCTGAAGCAGAAAATTGATCATTAACTCTGTGGCGATCAGGAGATCCACTCCGCCTGCTTTCGGATCGCTGCTAAAGGCATCGTGATTAAAATAGATCTGTTCATTCATAACAGCCTGCAGAACTTCCTTGCCTGGAAAATATTGTTGCAGGAATGTGCTCAATCTCGCTTTAATGTTTGCACTGCGCAAAAATCCAGCGGGCACTTTATTGTCTGTTAAATATTGCGGGTTATCCGCCACGGCATGATCGGCTGTAAGAAACACAACATAATTTCCTTTGCCTACTGACTCATCCAGCTTCTTGAATAAATCCGCGAGGCTTCGGTCCAGCCGGAGATAGACATCCTCCAGCTCAATAGCATTTGGTCCAACTGCATGACCCAGCTTATCAGTAGCTGAATATGAAACACATAGAAAATCTGGCCACTCATCATTTCCCATTCTCTCTCCATCAATAGCAGCCTTCGCCATTTCAGTTAAATAATCATTTGAGAACGGAGTATACGATAAAATATCATAACCGTTTTTCTTAAACATGGCCGGGAGGTCATACGGAAACACAGGCTTTTCTTTTCCCCCCAGCTTACCTTCATACGGTGTATTATCCGGACCGCTTTCAACATATTGCTCAATCGGGTAAAGTGTATTCCATTGTTGTGACAAGTACTTATCCGGCAGATTGCGTTTATTAAAATTTTCAACCCAGGCAGGAAGCGTATTCATGT
>CAZHQP010000166.1:0-6461 GCA_964534735.1 uncultured Roseivirgaceae bacterium | reverse complement strand
GGTACTCTCAGAAAATAAATCACATACCCCAATACTACTATAGTTGGAAGTACGCGTGTCATCATTTTTGGAACACTTAATGCGAGCCATTTCCATTGATTAACATAGTGCCGGAAAATATGTGTAATCCCAAAACCAATTAATCCTTCAACTGAAAAAAAGTAAATTCTTCGTAACGGTATTTGATTATCATTACTAATGTTATAGAAAATGATGTGCAGCAGGACGTATGTCAGCCAGCCTGTTATTTGTAATGTCCAGTATAACCGTCTTCTGTTTACCATGATGGAACAGGTAAAATTACAGAATTACCTGCAGCACTATACGGATGTTATATGAATGGGTTAAAACCATCGGAACTGAACCATGTAGAGCAACAAAAGGCCGGCAGAAACAATAAGTATCCAGGACAGGATCACCAGAATTTTTTTGTATGCCGCCAGCTTTGGCTCAAGCGTAAGTGCATTCGCGGCAAAAGCCAGTCCGGCAACTATATACAATGAAGATTCAATCCAAACATTCAGTGTGATGTAGTATACACCCACTCCGAAAAAGATCAATCCAAAAAGATACTGGCGCTGGGTTGCGTTCATGGCTAATTCAATTCGGCCTTTAAGAATTTACCTGTAAAGCTTGCAGGATTCTTTGCAACTTCCTCCGGTGTTCCCTTAGCAATGATCTTTCCGCCTTTTGCTCCGCCTTCCGGACCCAGGTCGACAATGTAATCTGCTGATTTAATTACATCCAGGTTATGCTCAATTACCAAAACTGTATTCCCTTTTTCAACAAGCTTTTGAAGAACATCCAGCAAATGTGCAATGTCCTGGAAATGCAATCCGGTTGTTGGCTCATCTAAAATATAAAGTGTTTTGCCGGTATCACGTTTTGAAAGTTCGGTAGCAAGTTTTACACGTTGAGCTTCGCCACCTGAAAGTGTTGTTGCATGCTGGCCAAGAGAAATATAACCTAATCCAACCTCGCTAAGCGTTTGAATCTTTCTGAGGATCTTAGGCTGATTTTCAAAAAACGTTACCGCTTCCTCAACAGTCATGTCGAGCACATCCGAGATAGATTTTCCTTTGAATCGTACTTCAAGCGTTTCGCGGTTATAGCGTTTGCCTTTACAGGTTTCGCACGGAACATACACGTCCGGAAGGAATTCCATTTCAATTAACCGAAGTCCGGCACCTTCACACGTTTCGCAGCGGCCGCCTTTCACATTAAACGAGAAGCGTCCTGTTTTATAGCCGCGGATCTTCGCTTCAGGCATTTGTGCGAACAAATCACGGATGTCAGTAAACACCCCGGTATAGGTCGCGGGATTTGAGCGGGGTGTTCTGCCGATCGGTGACTGATCAACTTCAATTACTTTATCGATATGCTCAAGACCTTCTACTTTTTTATGTTCAAGGGGTTCGGTTCTTGAGTTGAAGAAATATTTATTCAGGATCGGGAAAAGTGTTTCATGTATAAGGGTTGACTTACCGCTGCCTGAGACTCCGGTGATGCACATGAATGTACCTAACGGGATGGTCAGATCTACATTCTTTAAGTTATTACCCGTTGCTCCGGTTAAAGAAATCTTATCGCCACTACCCTTTCTTCTTTCTTTTAAATATTGAATGCCAATTTTTCCGCTCAGGTATTTTGATGTAGCACTATCGCCTTTTAAAAAAGTTTTTGGATCACCTTGTGCAACGATGTGCCCGCCATGCCGGCCGGCACCCGGACCAACATCAATTACATAATCTGCTTCGAGCATCATATCTTTATCGTGCTCAACAACAATTACCGAGTTGCCGAGATCACGCAAATCTTTTAATGCTTTGATCAATTTAACATTGTCACGGGCGTGGAGGCCAATGCTGGGCTCATCCAAAATATAAAGCACACCAACCAATTGTGTTCCAATCTGCGTTGCCAGACGAATGCGTTGCGCCTCACCCCCACTCAATGTTCGTAATGAGCGATTCAAATTCAGATAATCCAGACCCACGTCCAGCAAAAACCCGATGCGTTTGCGGATTTCTTTTAATACCTCAGCAGCAATAATGCGTTGCTTCTCGTTGATCTTGTCTTCCAGGCCGGTGAACCAGGTGCTCAGTTGCTGAATGTCCATCAGCGCCAGTTCCGAGATATTTTTATTGTTGATCCTAAAATGCAATGATTCTTTCTTCAACCGGGCTCCGTTACATTCCGGGCAGGTTTTTACCATCATAAAATCTTCCACCCATTTTTTTATGGCTTCCGAACCTTCATCGCGTTGCTTTTCCAGAAAGTTTACGATGCCTTCGAACTTCGTATTCCAATCGGTACCCGGATATTTTACTGACGCAACTGCTACCGGAACATCATCGCCATACAATAATATTTTAATGACATCTTTTGGGATATCTTTTATCGGTGTGCTCAGCGTAAACTTATGACGCTTTAAAATCGCCTCAACTTTTTTAAAGATCCAGATGTCTCGGTATTCACCTAACGGCAAAATCCCTCCGCGGCTAATACTCAAGCTTTTGTCCGGGATAACCGATTCTTCAGTGATCTCTTCAATCTGACCTAGTCCGTTACAGGTTGGGCATGCACCGTAAGGCGAGTTGAATGAGAATAAGTTAGGTGCAGGCTCATCGTAGGAAAGTCCAGTCTTTGGATCCATTAAAAATTTAGAGAAGTGATGAATCTTGCCGTTCTCTTCCAGGATCATGACCACACCTTTACCTTCTTTCAGTCCTTTATTAATAGACTGCCCAATGCGAGCCCGGTCTTTTTTATCAGCAACAATGCGGTCGATAACAATTTCGATGTCGTGGATCTTGTAGCGATCGACCTGCATCTTGGCGGTAATGTCGAGGACTTCTTCATCCACCCGGACTTTGGTAAAACCTTGTTTCCTAATCTGCTGAAATAGCTCACGATAATGACCTTTACGTCCGCGAACAATTGGCGCCAGCAACACAAGCTTCTTTCCACTCAGGTTATTCAGGATTGCATCGAGGATCTGGTCTTCCGATTGGCGGATCATTTTCTCACCGCTTAAATACGAGAATGCTTCGCCTGCACGTGCGTAAAGCAGGCGCATGAAATCATAGATCTCAGTAACGGTGCCTACAGTCGACCTTGGATTTCGGGAAGTTGTTTTTTGTTCAATGGAAATTACCGGGCTCAGGCCGTTGATTTTGTCAACATCCGGCCGTTCCAGGTTACCGATAAAGCTTCGGGCGTAAGCCGAAAAGCTCTCCATGTACCGCCTCTGGCCTTCCGCATAAATAGTATCAAACGCAAGAGAGGATTTACCGCTTCCGCTGATGCCGGTAAGCACCACAAGCTTATTGCGGGGAAATGAAACACTTACATTTTTCAGATTGTGCTCGCGTGCACCAATGATCTCGATGTATTCGTGCCCTGTGTTATCCGTTACCTTTTTCGCTGCTGAACCCTTCGCCATGAATGCTTTGCTATGAATACAAAATTGAAGGAAGGAATGTTACCGCAGAAAAGAAAATAATCCCAGAAAATTCTTACTCTTTGTAGGTCACGATCGGGAAATCGTTCCCAAACGAATACGCTGACGGGAATTGCGCAGTTCCTTTATACTTCTCCGACAGTTCAGGCACTTTGTTCTCAATAAACGTACTCAGCTCCCGTACGGTGAGTTTTTTGTCGTTATTAACATCGGCAGCGCCATTCAGTCCTTCCAGCAAAGAGTAGGTAAAAATTCCGTGTCCAAGCTTTTCAAATTCGGTGGCAAACTGATTCGAGCCTGTTGCCGTTATCCAGAATGTTCCTGTGCTTCGGGCAAGTTGTGCAATTGCTTTTTCTTCTGCGGCTCCGCGAACGGCAACCGTTTCAAGTGCCCCTGCAGACTGGCAGGCATCGAGAATAAAAACTTGCTTCTGCGCATTGATCTCCTGTGCGTACTGTTTGAGCTGTGAAGCTGAAACGCCCTTCTCTTTCATCAGATCATCCTTTCCATACAGCTGCGTAATGTCATGCGGGGCAATGTAAAACTCACCGTTTGTACCTTCGGTCATTACTCCATGGCCGGCATAATATACGATCAGTACGTCCTGCTGCAATGATTTTTTCTTCACATCTTCCAGTGCAGCGATCATATTTGTTTTAAGTGCTTTATCGTTGCGGATAGCATAGGGCACAATTTCCTTAAACAGCGATCCTGAGTTTGCTTTGATTGCCTTATCGACTCCGTCTGCATCGGCTTCGGCATAGTTCAGATTATACTTTGGATTCTTGTACTTATTGATCCCGATCGTAATCAGGTAAAGCTTGGGCTTATCTTCTGTAGCTCCTTTATAGATAACGGTGAACTTTACTTTCTCTGATTCAATACCCGAGTTACTGCTTGCCGTAATATAGAAGAAGTTATCCTCACCAAACGAAGTGTTAAGTGTTGCCTCAAATGAGTATTTGTTTGTTCCATTACCCGCAATGGTTTTCACCAGCTTGGCATTCTGAAACAATTTAACTTCGGTTATCTCCTGCGGATTTTCTTTTACCTGGACGTCAATCCTGGTAATCTTTTGCAGTGACTGCGCACTCATTGAAGTTCCGGGAGCTTTGCCATTGATTGCGTTCAAGCTGATCACCGGAATTTTCGCAACAACCTGTTCAACTTTAAATTCCTGCTGTGGCACAGCAATATCTTTAATAACGGATATCAGTAATTTAGGTGTGAATCCCTTTTCAAAAGTGCTCTCCAATGAAGTTTTTTTAGTCGAGTTGCGGGTTGTCCAGTAAACTTTGGCAAGCGCTTCAGGCGTTCCATCTACCCGACCATCTCGCGAAACAATCGCAAAGTCATCATTGCTGTCGGAGAAGAAATAACCAACAATTGAATTGGTTTTCAAATCATAGATCTGGTTGATGTTATTCTTCGATCCGTTGAACAGTACTTTATTCTTCGACAGCGGAAATACATTGAACGCACCTACGCCCAACACCGGATAAGCGGGCAGTCTTACTTTGTCTGACATCGTAGTGAACGTCCGTTGTCCGGATTCTAAATCGTTCACATTAAATGATTGTGAAGCTGTTATCGCAAGCAGTTTGTTATCGATAGCAATTCCGCCATACGGAATCATGGCATTCATAATAATCAAATCCATCTCTGTTTGCTTGAGAAACGAAAGATCATTGCCATCCAGAACATTGATGACTGTTTTCAATCCAAGTCCGTTAAGACCGGACGTTACCAACTCTGTTCCTGTTTCATTAAAGGCCGCCATGCTGTAAATGCCTGCAGACGAGCTTGCGAGAATATTTCCGGTAGCGATATCAAATTGCTTAAGCGGGTTAAGGCTTTTCAGGAACGTCATCACACCCACCACAACACTTTTTCCGTTCGGGTGAATGGCCAATGCACTTACATGGTGCATCTTGTAAACAACTTCGTTCAGCTGTTCGGCTTTCTCAATATTAAAGATGGCAACGTTTCCTTCCTTCTGACCGACTGCAAGCAGCTTATGCTTTCCTGAAAAAGCAGTCTTGGTAGCCTGATTGGTAAGCTTGAATGATTTGAGCTGGCGCTCTTCCTTCCAGTTCCAGACCTGAACTTCATTTAAGCTGATCAGCGCAATGTTGGTTGGCGTTACCTGAACATCAAAGATTGAAGAATACGGGCCGGTAAATCTTTTTACAAACCGGTTTGCTGCAACGTCAAAGATTTTGATGGTTTTATCGTTATAAACGAACGCTATAAAATTACCATCACCCGATACAGCAAATCCTATCTGCTTTGCAGAAACAGATGAAGGTGTATAGCCAAGCCTTACCAGATCAACTTCCTGCGAATAGCTTTTAGGAACACACAGAATAAGAAAAAGGATAATTCCGGATACTCTCATAATCTTCACATCATCAGCGCAATATACAAAATAGCTTAGGCAATATCCTTTCCATTTACAGCCTTGAGCAATTCAAACCAATGCTGCCTGTCAAGGTTTATCTTAATTGAGTCCGCCCCCTCAGCAATCCGTTCTGTTTTAGTGGTTCCTAAAATCGGTACAATGCCTGAAGGATGTTTGAGTAGCCAAGCAAGTAAAAGCTGCGTTGCGGTAACATTGTATTTAATTGACAATCGTTGAAGCAATCCGCTGATTCGAGTGTCTTCAAAATATTTACCGCCTCCCAAAGGTGACCAGGCCATGGGAGAGACTTTATGCTTCATCAGTGTATCCACTTCACCATTAAACAGGCTCTCGTTTTTAAAAAGCGAAAGCTCGATTTGATTTGTTACCAATGGAAATGACGCATTCAGCATCTCAAACTGCCTACTTGTAAAATTAGAAACGCCAAAATGAAGCACTTTGCCTTGCTGCTTTAGTTGCGTAAATGTCTCCGCTACTTCAATGGGATTCAGTAATGGGTCAGGCCGGTGAATTAGCAACAGGTCGACATGATCTGTGGCTAAAGCTTTTAATGAGTTCTCAATCGAACGTATGATA
>CAZHQP010000165.1:0-6494 GCA_964534735.1 uncultured Roseivirgaceae bacterium | reverse complement strand
GAAAGATGTTGGAGATCGGGTGGGCCAGGAAAAGGGTCAGCACCCGCTTAACAAAAACAATCCCGGTGTTGCTCCATTGCACGCTTACCAGGTATGCCGGCATGCCACTGTACATGGAAGCTGCCCATAAGCCTTCCTCACCGGTCTGGTTGCGGTAGTCGGTAAGTGCCTTTGAGCCGGCAATCGACTGGGCGATGTCGTGCTGAACAAGGGTTTTGTTCTCAAAGAAAATCGGACTGAAAAAGAAAACCGTAACAACAAAAAAGGCGGCTATGGCGATAAGGTGCGGGAGGATGTGCTGAGCAAAGCTTATTTTTTTCATGTCCTGAATTTAGCCCCGCAAAATAGGAAATTCGTGCGGGTAATTCAGGCTAAATACTACGCGTCATGCTGAGGAGTAAGCCGAAGCATCCCCGGATACAGAACCACTTTACCGGGTAGTTATGCCCGCCAGGTTGTTGTGTATTGAATAAGGGGATTCTTCGCTACCACTCAGAATGACGGAGTATGAGTTAAAACGTTATTCCAAAACTAAAGGCATTCAGCTTCGGCCCTTTGCCACTTGAGAACAGCTCGTTCAGATCGTACGCGAAGAAGAAGTCGGCCGACTTGATGCCGATCTGTGCACGCACGCCATAGCGAACGTTGTTCAGGTAAAAGTTGTCACGGTTGCGGTCGCGCTCGCGGTCACCGTCTTCCTTATAGACAAGCTTGGTTGAGCTGCCGATGCGATAGCCGATATACGGTCCGGCACCGATCCGGAACCCATTGTTATACGATCTCCACTTGCGACTGTAACGGTTGCCGCCAAACGTGAGCATCGGAACAAACGATGCATTGATGTAGGTAACACCCAGCCTGCTTTTGATGAACGACACATCGCGTGTATCTTCCGTGAAGTTCAACCCGAGACTGTCTTTCACGATTAATGTTTTATCGTTCTGAAACTTGAAGTTATACCAGCTTACGCCCAGGCCCCATTCCAGGTAAAAGTTTTTGCTCACGCTTGTCCGCTGGATCGAGCTCAGCCCGATGTACCACGAGCCCCACGGGCGGGTGGCGTACGGTGCGCCCCGCTTCGTCCGGGAATTTTCCATTCTCTACATAGCTGTTGATGCCGAGGTCGACATTGAACGTGTGTGAAGTTCCGCGGTGACGGCCCCTGCGATCGTAGTGCCGGTCGCGATCATCGTCATCGTTATCATCTTCGTAGTCGTACCGGTGCGAACGATAGTTATCTTCGGAAGCCCAGGTCTCGGAGCTTTCCGGAACATTGTATGTTACGATGGGCTCTTCACGGATGGGATCGACAATGACCACTACGCTGTCTTTATTCTCCAGCCTGCCAAGGATGTCATTAAACAATGCCTGGAAGTCGTATTGCTTTAATTGCTCGAGGTCGCTTTTGTCTTTGATTGTAAATACCACGCGGCTGGTCTTCGCCAGTTCAACCACCACCGTGTCAGCACCTTTTTGCGCAACGGCTGCTGCGGACGTGATCAGGACCCATGCGACTGTTAAAATTCTTTTCATAAAATTGTTCTGTTAGTTCTCGCCTTTCTTCTTTCCAAAGCCCAGCGCGAAAAGATCATCTTTCTTTTGCCTGAGATCGCCTAACCCTGCTTCCGAATTTTTTGCAGCATAGGCCAGGCCGATCAGCTTTTGTATACCAGATGCTTCTTTGCTTTCAGGCGTTGCTTCAGGCGGCAGCTTTTTCTTTAAGAACTTTGCATTTACTTCATCGGAAGTGTACACCAGAGTTTTTGAAGTCACTTGTTTTTCTTCAGGCATAGTCAATTCAGCTACAAGCGTATTGGTTTGAGGAGCATCAATAACAAGCGGAGCTTCCTGCTCACGGGGTGCTGATTCTTCTTCTTTCTTCCTTGCTTCTTTTGAAGCGGGCATTGCGTGTGTTTTAGCCGTATACGTATTGTGTGATCGTTCTGCTTCCGTTTTTTTCCCAGGAGCAGCGTTAGCAATTGGTGTTTGCATGACTTCATTTTTCTTTGCGTCAGCGTTATCCTGAACTTTTGTAATTCGTTGCTCTTCCGTTTGGGAAGGCCACAGCATGACAGCAGCTGTTGTAAGCAGGGCGATGCCTGCGGCTACCCGAAGCCATAGTGTTTTACGCTCAGGCTTTGCTATATTTTTTTCGATCTTGTCCCATGCTCCGGCAGGAGCGGGGCGCTGGAAATTTTCCAGCGTATCGTGAAAGAGCTTGTCAGGTTGTGATGTCATGACGTTGTTGATTAGTATTCAGATCAATATCCGTTAAGAGCTTTTGTAAGTACGTGCGTGCGCGGCTCAGCTGCGACTTCGAAGTGTTTTCGCTGATGCCGAGTTGTTCTGCAATTTCCCTGTGCGAATACCCGTCAATCGCATAGAGGTTAAAGACAATCCGGTACCCGGACGGCAACTCACCGATCATCCTGAGCAGGTCTTCGGCCTCGAGGTGATCGCTGATGGTTTGATAATCGGGCTCGTAGGTTGCTGCTTCCAGCTCGGTTTCGAGGTACATGTTCCGGTTGCGTCTCAGGTATGTGAGCGATTCGTTGACCACAACCCGCCTGATCCACCCTTCAAAGCTGCCCTCGTTTTTATATTGCCCGATCTTGTCGAGAATCTTCGTGAAAGCCGTTACCAGCACATCTTCGGCTTCCATGGAATCCTTCACATACCGGCAGCAGAGTGCGTACATCTTCGATGAAAATGTATCGTAGAGCCGCCTCTGCGCAGCGGGGTCGCGCCTGATGCATCCCTGGATCAGCTCCTGTTCGTTAGCCCGGTAAATTTTGAAATCCATTTAAATGACTCATCCCCAAGATGCCATAACGGTGCCAGAGGTTGCGCGGATGCCGGATGATTTGTGAAATTTAATTGTGTGATGCGGCTGTCCATGTTAAAATCAGGCAGATTAAGGGGTTTAAGCCGGCTGTCTTTCATAAGACTTTCTTCTATCACTTTTTCATTTAAAAATATTTTATGCGGATTCATGGTCATTTTCCATGTTTCCGGGTCATAACATAGGAGTTACTCCTATACAGTAAAGTGAAGTTTGTAAAAAACGCTTTACTTGAGCTTCGTATTAGTTGGTCTTTTAATCTACCCCCTATGAACCTCCTCACAAAAGGCGGGATCGGAATGATCTGCCTGTTGCTGTCGCTGGACTGCCTTGCGCAAGGCACCGGCCTTATGCGAACCGATCTCATTAGTCCCTCACCCACAGCTGCAAACCTGGCGAAGTATGGCGAAACTCCGGTAACATACTATACCGGGTTGCCGAACGTGTCAATTCCCATATTTAATGTGCAGGGTCATGAGCTTTCGTTGCCCATCACGCTGTCCTATAATTACAGCGGGCTTCAGCCGACACAGCAGGCAGGCTGGGTCGGCCTGGGCTGGTCACTGCAGGCAGGCGGAGTGATCACCCGAACAATCGGTGACAAGGTTGAAGATCTCGACATTGGGGAAAATTATGATCGCGAGACTGCTACCAATGTAGGCGCAGACGAAGAATACTTTTATCAATCTTATGAGTATGCAAACTATGACAACTTGCCTGATATCTTCAGCTTTAACTTTGCCGGCTATTCAGGGAAGTTCATTATGTATGAAGACACCGCCTACATCATGCCTGACCAGAAAATTTCAATCCGCTACGATGATGGCTTCATTGTTACAACGGAGGATGGAACGCAATATGAGTTTACGGAAACAGAGGAAACATCTTTAAGGTCAGGACCCGGATCTCCCTATCCGATACCGCCTTACATCTCTGCCTGGTATCTTACCAAGATCACCAACGTCTCCGGCACGGAAAGCATTACGCTAGCCTATGCATCGGATGGAACGGTGCGCCAGTACGGACAGCAAACCCAGCAGTATAAGCATCAGATCAATACTCCAGGCATTGTGGTTGATCATCCCGGGTCACTGAGTCAGGTATTTCCAACCCAGGTAACAGCCAAGCGATTGGAGAGTATCTATTCCGATAAGTTCAGAGTTTATTTTAATGCGGGAGATGATCGGGACGATATATCGGTGACAGGTGCCACTCATGCTAAAACACTGGGTAGCATCCAGATTTCTTCGTGCTGCGGTAATGTAAAGCGAATCAATTTTAACTACGGGTATTTTGGCTCTGAAACAAAATTCCTCAAGCTTACCTCGATTGTTGAAGATGGCTTTGAGGATGGGCAGGCAGTGATGAAGCATACTTTCTCCTACTACAATGAAGAAGGGTCCTTCGGAACCGGGGCAACATCGTTTATAGACAAATATGGCTATTTTCTGAGCGGCACTATTCCTACTGTAAGCGGTATCGGAATGATCATGAGCAATGAGGTGTATGCATCGGGAGTTGACCGAACACCAAACTTTGCAGCAACGGTTACCGGTGCGCTCAAGACAATCACTTATCCAACCGGGGGAAGTACCACGTTCACCTATGAGCCGAATCGATACTTTGTTAACGAGCCCCAGCTGTATCAGAGCTTTCCACGAACTGCAACAGCGCTTGATATCAGGAACAATCACTCCTGGCAAAACTCCAACTTCTGGATTGAAAAGACCACTAACGTTGAGGTTTCGATCTACCGAGTGCCAAAAAATATACCTATTGTTCACACCAATAGTGACGATTACCAGATTCGGGGACGTTCTACCGACTCATTAGGCCATGAGGTGATCGAAAATTCCGTGCATACCAGCGGCCAGCTGTACCATCAGGACCTTGTGGGAACCGAGACCGTTTTAATAGAGGACGGTACTTACCAGCTTCGCGCAGTTGCCGATGCAGATGAAGATTCTGTTACCATCGTTCTTCACTGGACATTCGAGTCTCCGATCCCCAAGCTTGGTGCACTCGGCCCCGGAATCCGGCTTAAGCAGCTTACCCACGACAATGGGTTTGGCAAGACCATTACCAAAAGCTTTCGGTATGTGGATGATGCAGGGCTTTGCTCGGGAGAGATCAAGCAAAGCAACAACTTTGATATCCGCGACTTTACCGAGTATTACTATGATTCGCTCGGTAACCCCGATGCACCCAGCTACCAGAAAGATTATGTGGTATACACCGCGATGATCGCAGAGACCAGTGGTGCAGGGTTGCCGATATACTATAAAAGCGTGTTCGAAGAAACCACTGTAGCGGATGAGATTCATCGCATGAACTATAAGTATTATTATTTTCCGGATACGAAAAGCACCGAGCTTATCGAGCAGCGGGAATATGCTTTGATTGACACCACGATTGTTTTGAAAACAAAAGTAGCAAATACCTTCAGCCAGGAATATGACGGTGAAGGCTTTGGAGGCATGGAGATTTATGTGCGGGGGGCCGATTTTTTTGGCGGCATTGAATCTGAGCCGCAGAACAGGTACGGAGCTTCCCTTAAGCTCGAAAAGGTTTCCTGGAAGCACGCTGCCAATACCAGCCAAACACAATATGAAAAAGGCCAGTCGCTTGTTACGCAAACAAGGTCGTACTACGATGTTGCCGGAACACGCAATATTACGGCTACCAAGCAGGTAAATTCTGATGGGTCCACACTTTATACACGGTATAAATATCCGGAAGATTACAGCGGCATCTCAGACATCACTTCGCTGGTAAGTTCGCACATGCTATCGCCTGTTATTGAAGAGCAGGTTTGGCGAAAGACCTCTGCAGCTGCAACGGATTCGCTGATGATTAGTGGTCGCATAAATGAATATTCCGGTAAACGGATAAAGAAAGTTTACCTGCTCGAGTCAGCTGCCGGAATAGCATCGCTCAACAATGAAACTAAGTCGGGCGGCAAGTACACCACGCTGATCAGCGATACAACCTACTACAAGAAGAAGATCGAGTTTACCTATGATGCCGCAGGCCGGGTAACTCAGCAGCAGCTGACCGATCATGCCCCGGTAGCGTACCTCTGGGATTATGACCCGTTTGATAACTCAGGATCTGCGGTGACAGGCAAGCTGTTCCCGGTTGCAGAGGTTACGAATGCCCCCGCCAGCACAGTTTTCTACACAAGCTTTGAGAACAGCACCGGTGAAGACACGCCTGATGCGTTTACCGGCACTTGGGCAAAAGCTGACAGCTTTATGATCAAGAAAAGCTTTACCGGCAGCTATATGTTAACCTACTGGAAGAAGACCGGCAGCAATCCCTGGCAGCTGATCAGGCAAGCGATCAACAACCCAACGAACTATGTGATCAGCGCTACCGGCTCGATCATCGATGAGGTGAGGCTTTACCCGGTGCAGGCGCAGCTGAAAACCTATGCTTATTATCCGGGCATCGGCATCCGGTCGGTTTGCGATGCCAACAATATTGTTACCCGATACCGGTATGATGCCCTCGGCAGGCTTTCAACAATCATCGACCATAACGGAAATATCACCAGCACTTACGACTACCATGTTAAGAAATAGCCTTCTCCTTCTCTTGCTGACAAGCTTTATGCTGCCAGCGATTGCGCAGACTGAAAACAATGTGCTTT